>JAHEZG010000041.1 GCA_023251195.1 Chitinophagaceae bacterium
CCTTTTCCATCGCCAAAATTCCAGAGCCATGATGTTGCTTCAGGTGTATTGTCAGAGAACTGAATTTTTTCACCCGTACCAATGACCATCATCCTTGGTGTGGCGTCTAATACTAATTTCTGGCATTCATCTGATGGGGCCATCATCATTTTAAATCCAATGATCAGGAGTACTAATAAAATAACTCCGCCAATTACAATGAAAATTCTTTTGTCCATTTATGCTATGATTTTATTATCTGATTAAACCTATTGAAATTCCCACATTTAAACCTCCGTTATAAAACTGAATTTTATTTAATCCGGTTATTAATGAATTGTATTCCTGTTTTTTATCTGTGAGCACAAACCCTTCCACTCCGTTGGTTGCACCCGGAATATCAAGATTGGTGAAAAGAAAAACAGCTCCGACATTTAATGAAATCCTTTCAGTAAGCAAGTATGAAAATTGCGGCTTAAATATGAAAGTAAAATTTGAAACTTTATTACTCAATTGAAAAGTATCAATTCCTGTTGGCGAGTCATCAACTCCAAAATTATTCAAGAAACCCTTGGTTAATATTTCATCCCCATACTTTGCTTTTAAAATCTGCACTGCATTTTCATCAATCACTACCGAAGCGTTTGATGGCGGTTTGAAAGCATAATGATTGTTTTCATCTAATGTAAAAACACCGGTGTAATTAAATTTCGCATCATATTTTGTAATCAGTTTTCCTGGCAAAGTGTAGCCAATTCCAAAACTTAATTTCAAAAATGACTTTAAAGCCGATGAGTCATTTTTATAAAAGTTGATTTTATACTTTACAAATAACGGAATTGAAATCATACTGTATTTCACTTTTTCTTTTACTTCTCCATTGTTTCCATCAACAATTCTGCGGTAAATACGGGCGTTGTTAAATGAATCAATTGCTCCGTATTCAACATGAAATTGACTTAGTACTAAATCCTGTTCTGATTGAGTGTAAAAAATACCAACACCAAAACCCAGATGCCTTTTATTACCAACAAACATTTCGAATTCGCCGGCAAAGTGAAATTGAAATTGTTTTGTGTTTTTAAAACTCAAATTACCGATTGAGTCGGCATCAGTATCATATAAATTATTGGCGTACCTGTTTTGATACCCTGCCTGCAAATTGTTTTTAAAATTTACTTGTTCATTTTCATTAAACAAAATAAATGATTTCGAAACTCCTGCATTAACATTTAATGAAAGTAAGTATCCGCGTGGAGAAGGCGCTCCGTTAAATTCAATCAAACCCGGAATGTTAGGAAACTTATCATCGATATCAACCACCAGATCTTTGTCTTTGTCATTCGAAATTTTAACTCTGGTAACGGCGCCATTATTCGAAACTCTTGTTATAATTGCCTGAGAATAATCCTCAATGAGTGTAACAGTTAACATTAAAGTATCCTTGTTATTAATGATGGCATGCGTTTTTGGCGATCGTGCTCTGAAACTTTTTTCAAGTATTACATACACTACATTATTTTCAAAATTATTTATGTTCACTGCAAGATTGCTTATCACCAATTGATCAATTCCTTTATTATAAAAGTCTTTTATGTTTTTTATATATTGGTCGAGCGATCTGTCACTTAGCTGGTATGGATTTTCGCTAGCTGGATTTCTATAATAGTCAGGCGTATATTCATCCCATACATCTGCATCAGGACTGAACATACTTCGGTATTGTTCAATAGATGTTTCAGTAATAGTATCGGATCCTGGAGAAATAAATTTTCCTAATTGCTGAAAATTATAAAGCAAAGAATCAATTGCGCGAATTGCTTTCATTTTCTGATCAAAGTTTAAACTCTGACCTTCGGCAGTTGGCTGATAAAAAACAACTGCAAACAGTATGAATAAAACGAATTGGATTTTTTTCATCGGTTACTGAATAATAATTTTAGAAATCTGACATCCTCCTTCGGAATTAATGTACTTGACAAAATAAATTCCGGGTGGATATTTTCGATCTTCATTAATTTCAATTCTATTTGAATTGAAATCGCTTTTATGATTTTCCATTTCCTTTCCACTCAAATCATAAATAAATAATTGATCTTTTTGATTGTTAACACTTGCATCAAATTGAAGAATAAAAATTCCATCTGTAGGATTTGGATAAACGATGAAATAATTTTTTGAATCAACTATTTTATTCTGAATGGCTGTAAGTGATTGAAACAAGTTGGTTGAATCAATATTGAAATATGCCTTTTGTTTACAGTTAATACCAGAGTTGTAATACTCAACCCAATAATAAAACTGATCGAAATGTAACGGTGTCGCGTTGGTATCCGGAACTAAGAATAATTGTAAATTTTGATTGCCAAATTCATTATTGAATCCAATAGTGTCCTCATCAAAATTAGATATTGAATCTCTTCCCCACCGATAATTTGTACCGGATTGCGAATAAAGAACTGCGAGCGTAAATGGATTGTTTGAAAATTTTATCACAGTTTCTAATGGTGGTGATTGACCGCCGATTGAGATAATTTTTTGTCCAAAAGATTTACATCCAAACGCAGCAGTAGTAACTGATGTAAATAAAGTACATGAAGTTATTCCACCACTTAAACCTGAAAAATCAGCTAAGCATGTATCATGATTTCCGTTAGAAATAAAAGCATTGATTCCGGCTGGAGTTGCTGACCAACTGAAAATATCTGTAGCTTGAACAGGTGGTGCAATGGTATAAATAACATTTGCTTCTCCGGCACAAATCGGATCTTTTCCATTTATTGTTGGTGGATTAGGAAGTGGATTAATTGTTATTGTAACATTATCTGTTGCAGTACATCCAAAAGTTGTGGTGCCAATTACACTAAATAATTGTGTGGTAGGAGATGCAGTTGAATTGGTAACTGATGCAATAACATTAGTACCGGTTGAGGAATTTAATAAGCCGGAAGGTTGCCAATTATAATTTGCTACCGGAGTTCCTGTTGAAGTTACAAACAATGATGTAGTATCATTCGAACAAATGGAAGTGCTGATTGATGAAACAGATATTACAGGCACAGGAAGTATTGCAACAGTAACCTGTGCATTTTTTGTGCATCCGTTTGAAGTATTTCCGGTAACCACATAAGTAGTATTGACTGTTGGCGATGCAATAATATTTACACCTGTAGTTTGATTTAATCCTAATGAAGGCGACCAAGTGTAAGTACTTGTGCCGGATATAGTAGTTACAATAAAATTTGTACTTGCTTGTCCAACACAAATCTCACCTTGCGAAGGTGATACAGAAAAGTCGGGAAGCGGATTAATAATAACAGTTACTGTAAATGAAACAGAAGGACAATTATTTGCGGTTGCAATAATTGTAAATGTTGAAGTTTGTTGGGTAGTAGTTGTATTTGTTAATGTGCCGGAAATTGTACTTGATGTGCCGGAAGCAGTTATTCCTGTTAGGTTAGTTGTGTTTGTTCTTGTCCAGCTAAAAGTAGTTCCGGAAACACTATTCGGGTTAGTAATCACAATGTTTGTAATTGGAACACCTGAACATTTTGTTTGAGTCAAAGGTGTTGCACTAACAGTTGGAGTTGGATTAATATTTACTGAAACTGTAGTTGATGTACTGCATGCACCTGCTGTGGCGGTAATTGTAAATGTTGTTGTTTGAGGGGAATTAGTATTATTAATTAATGTTCCGGTTATTGGATTTGAAGTACCTGACGATGGTAGGCCTGTAATGTTTGTGGTGTTTGTTCTGGTCCAGCTAAATGTTGTTCCTGATACATTGTTCGGATTTGTGATTACTATAGCAGTTATCAGATCTCCTGAACAATGAGTTTGTGTATTCGGGCTAGAGTTCACTGTCGGTGTTGGATTTACTATTACGGTTTTACTTGCCGTAACGCTACCACAAGATCCTCCGCTTGTTGTTAAAGTTAAGGTAATTGGAGAAGTTGATCCGGCAGAGGCTGTATAAGTAGTGGTGCCCGGCGTCGAGCCTCCGTTATTGGCAAAAGTTCCGGTTGCAGGGGATGCACTCCAGACCGCACTTGTTGCTCCACCACCAAAAGAACCTCCTAAAGCAATGGTTGTTCCTCCCTGACATATTGCAGGTATTGCTCCTCCTGCATTCACTGTTGGATTTTGATTTACTGTTACGATTTTACTTGCTGTTGCACTTCCACAAGATCCTCCGCTTGTTGTTAAAGTTAAGGTAATTGGAGAAGTTGATCCGGCAGAGGCTGTATAAGTAGTGGTGCCCGGCGTCGAGCCTCCGTTATTGGCAAAAGTTCCGGTTGCAGGGGATGCACTCCATACGGCACTTGTTGCTCCACCACCAAAAGAACCTCCTAAAGCAATGGTTGTTCCTCCCTGACATATTGCAGGTATTGCTCCTCCTGCATTTACTGTTGGTACATCTGTAATAATAATATCCTTGGTTATTGAAGCATTACAACCTAATGTAGTTCCATTTGTTGCGGTAACAGTAATAGTATAAGTACCTGCTCCAGCTAATGGCGCAGTATATGTAGTTGTTTGAGCAGGATTTGGACTAATAACACCTCCGCTTGCTGGAACTGACCAATAATATGTATATGTTGCAGCAGCTCCTGTACCTCCAGTTATTGAACCAATTAATTGTTGTGTTGCCCCTAAACATAAACTTAAAGATGTTGAAGGAGAAATTGTAGCTATAGGATCATCTTTGATACTTAAGTTCTTTTCTGCACTAAAAATTGTATCATTATCAGCCGCACCTGCACCATTTAAAATTACTCCTCGTATCTTAACCTTATAAGTTGTAGCTCCTGTTAATACACCAGGAATAGCTCCTGTCATAGCAATATTATTTCCATTTACTGTTGGGATTGTTCCAATGATAGTCGGGTTCAAAGGAAAAGTTCCGGAACTTCCTGAAAGTAAAAACTGAAATTCATCACCAGCAATATTGGGAAACCCGTTGGCGTTAAATGTGATTGAAATTATACCTCCTTCGCACACAGTACCAGGTGTTGGATTTGATACACTGGTTATGGTTTGAGCATAAGTTTGATTGATTAAAAAAATAAAACCAATCATTGATAAAATTCTTGTAGTCATAACTAATTATTTTATGTTAATTGGTATGTTAAATCCTAAATTAAAAAATGGCTTATTAATGAGTGAATTATATCCCGCCTCTAATGTAAAAAATTTCGGTACGAATGCAACTCCCAATAAATATCCTTTTGAATTACTAATATTCTGATAGCAAATTTTATCGCCGGTGTTATCGGGAAATTCGTAAATGATTTGTGCGTTGGTTCGCGAATTCATTCCTGCTTTAATATAAATCAAATGGGCAGGGCTTATATAAACTCCATATTCACTATACTTCATATCACTGTTATAGGTACTTACCGGATTTCCGATCGCAACAAATGAAGATGATTCACATGACACCCCTTTCTCATTTGAACCATAAACAGGAAGTAAACTTGAACCAAAAAACAATCCTCCGTATTTATAAATTGCATAAATACTCAGGTAAGGAAAATTTAAATCGCTTTTATAATTGACCGGATTATTTCCCGTTTGGCTAAAAAATGATCCAAAAGCAAACCCGATCTTTAAGTAACTTTTGTCACTTATGTTTTTCAATTTTGAAATGGTATATGAGGTATCATTAATAATATTCCGGTAATCAATTGTCATCCTATACTTGCCTCTTTTCATTTTTTTCAAACTATCAATTAACACAGATTTATAATGCTGATCATTTAAAGTAAAGCCGATTAATTTCGGTTCGACATTTTTATATACATTGGTGCGGATAATATTTGTTTGTTTATTAAAGTTTATGGCAAATTGAATTTTTGTTGCCATTGTATAAGCAACTCCCGAATCATCATACATCATCATTGTTTTCAATTGGTGATTGGCAATCCGGTTTTTTAATTCATTTATAAATGATTTTGAATTGGAAATATCGGTTCGCATGGTCCCGACATCCAAATCTGAAATTTCGCCAGATGTATCAATTAAAAATTTTGCATAAGAATTTAAGTAAGCACTTTCATAATTGCGAAGCATGGTATCAACCAAGCTACGCAATTCAATTCGGGTAATTTCCAAATATTCATTGGTTAACGGAATGCTCGCATTTAAAACTGTTGTATCTCTTTTTTCCTGAAACGCTTTCTGTTTATAGGCATATTCACTTCTTACTCCAAGTGAAATGCTATCGGCCAGCCATTTAATTCTTTTTTCGTGATTAAGGCTATCAAGAAATTTCATGTATTTAACTCTTCGTTCCGGAGTTCCTTTTAATAAATAATATTCCACTTTGGAATGGTTTTCTTTCTGCATCCACGCCGGAATTGCATCAAGAACTAAATGTATTTTAGGATTTTCATCTGATAGAACTGTGATTTGATTAATTAAAACAAATCCTTCTTTCTGACTATTTTCAAAAAACAAAACCAGGCGGTATTTTTTATTTACATCATACTGTATAGTATCAGCATAATCAAGAAAAATAAATCCGCCATTTGACTGGTACTTTATTATTTTTTTTTGAACAGTGGAGTTTTTTCCTCCTGTAAAAATGATTTCAATGCGCTGTTCTGATTGCAGATGAATTATATCAGCTTCGTCAAATCCTTCAACATTTAGAACTTTATATTTTGAGGAGTAAGAGCCATCATTAACAGTATCACGGTTATATATAAAATGGAATGATGAATCACTATGCAACCCGAATGTGCCTGACCCTTTTAGTTTTTTTTGAGCTGAAATATTTGAACTCGATAATATTAATATAGGGAGAAATAAACAACTGAGTAAAAATCGATGCATAGCAATTGTTACTACTGTCGTCTTGAGTTTATTATTGCATCGTACTGCTTATTTAAATCATCGTACTGCTCCTTTAATTTATCAAATGATGTTTGAAGGGTAGTTAAATCATATTGCAGTTTGCCATTGTCTTCACTTAATTTTCTGTAATCAATTTTACTTTTCAGTAACATTGAAAAAGCTCTGTATATCGAATTGTTTAATTTTTTCGATACACTATCAGAGCTCGCAGTTTGCTTAAGTTCAGTTAATTTATTTGATATGTCCGCTTCAATTAATGCAGGCACTGCCCCCGTCAAATCATATTTTGATAATCCTGAATTGATAGAATCAATTTTTGCAATCAATAAGTTTTTATTATTCAAAACACTGCTTACTTCTTTGAACTGTTCTTTAACTGTGCTGTAATCTTTCCAGTTAAATCCATAATCGAAAAACACAGCCCCTACAACTATTACTACTGTTAATAAAAACAGCATTAAGAATTGAAAGAATGCGTTGTTTATTTCCTTTTCATTTTTTGGTTTCATGTAGCAAATTTATTTTTCTGAGATTATTCAAGTAATGACCAGCCCTTTTTACCTTCCGGTTTTGTCGCATTTGATTTTTCACGAACAAAAATGTCGCGCTCCTTTCGTTTGCCTATCAAATCAAGTGAGCTTAATTTATTCATGAGATTATCGAGGAGCAAAACGAAATTCTCAACCTTCTGCATTGAGTTATTAATATTTCGGTGATCGTAATCGTGAAATACCAGATCATTCAACATATTATCGAAATTTCCTGCTGTTAATTCTGTCCACTCGGTAAAGTAATTGAGCATTTCTTCTTTCTCCTTTTCAGCGTAGCAATCAGTTAACACACGAACTTGATTTGCCATACGGATAAAAAAATCAATCAGAAATATCGGGGGCTTTTGTAAAGCAAGCATCCGGTATTGAAAAAAAATATCGCTGATGTAGTACAGTATTTTTTCGCAAAGAATTTTCACATTATTCGCAAGCGCAGTATTCTGTCCTTTGGCTACTATCTTCTGAATAATTTTCGTACAGTTTTCTTCAATTATATTTAATGAACTTCCGAGTTTGCGATAATAATTAAGCAATGAAGCATGCGAATTAATACTGGTGCAGGGTGGAATATACTTTGAATCGAAAATATACTCATCTCCTTTTAAAACGATGCGGCCTAATGTTAAACTGAAATTTCCATTATCGTAATTACTGATTTGTTCGCTCGGAACAATTTGAATTTTATAATCACTTGTAGTGAACGGATAGCGCAACGGAGATTCTTCGGCATGTGGCTGACCATAAGGTTTGCGTTCATACGGATTTACTGAAAGCACCAGATCAAACACAATGGATTTTGCGCCCTTTCCTCCATCCATATCCTTTATATCCTGCGTAATACTTAACTCGCTGCTCGATTTTAAAATTTCAATGCGGCAACCGCCAATTGTAACCGCTCTGCACAGATTTATTTTTAGTTTAAAACTATTTGCACGGTTATCAATTAAATCCAGACTCAGCGACTCGCTTCCCTTTTCTGAAGGCAGCAATCCATAACTATAATCATTCAGCCCGATTGAAACCGCATCTCTTATTGCATCAATATTGGCAAGGTCTGTTTCAATAAATAGATTTTTATTGATTTTCATCCCGTCAATCCAATTTACATAAAGGTTCTTAATTTCCGGTAACATGTTTTTCTATTTATTTTCAACTCTGCGACAAACCACCACCATTTTTTCAGTCAGCAGATTTTGCGTAATGGTTAAATCAAAATCAACAAATTTCTTTGATGCGAAAAATCCTGGCTTTATATAAAACACCCATCCATACGGCGATTCAGTTTTATCTTTTATCACAATCGGATTGTCTTCGTATTTCTGATTATAGTTTTGAATAAACATCGAAAACCAATCGCCGAACCGTAATTCTTCTGGGGCTTTTGCCTTAAAATTAGTGGTGCTTGTTTCGCCCAGATTTTTCAGAAATTCCAGTTCAATTACCTTTACTCGGTTCAAATCCAGATCATCAAGATCAATTTCAGCGGGATATTCAGGATAATACCACACTTTAAAAATCGGAAGCGGAATTTTAACGATAGCTTCGAAAGTTCTGTAAAAAAAGAATGGAATAACGAATGCAAAAAATGCTGAAGAATAATACCATCCCAATCCACTTACATTGAAAATATCAAAAATAAATGTGAATCCGACTGCCGATAATCCGATTACAAAGAGGAAAAGAATAAATGTAGATAACCCTTTAAAATTAAATTTCGGATAAAACGGTTTCAGTATCTGGTGATAAAAAATGGTTCCGGTAATCAGACTTAAAATCTGAATGCCGATATAAATGATAAATGGAAGCACTGAAGTGATCATTCCGACAAAACCGGTCAGCAAATGAATCAAAACAAACAACAGCGAAGTGAGTATTAACTTCAGAGATTTAAAGTCTTGTTTCTGTTTATTTAAATAAGTGAAAATGGCGTAACAAATTAGACAGATAACAGTCGAAATGGTAATGAAAGGAAGATTAAGGTGCATAGCGAATGGGTCAAATATAAGAATTGGCACCTAAAAAAGAAGGAGACTTTAAATCACCTAAAATCGACTCGCGATTTTTTTCAACTAAAACTAATTCATTTTTTTTTTCATAATCAAATGGTAAAAAATAGTCGTTCAGAAAATTCAAAATCTTTAAGCTCAAACCATCATTAATATACAATGAAATCCGGCTGTTTTCATTTAGAAAAATCTCTAATGAAATAATCTGTTCTGAATATACCAGTTGATCGCTTGTTAAACATGAGATACCCAGAATCATGTCCCCATCATTTTTTTTCAGCTGATAAATCCGGGATTCATTTCTCATTTTAAGTTTTATTTCATCTCCCAAAAGCAATGAATAATATCTGCTCAAAAGTTTTAAATCACTTTTCAATTCATAGATATTCGGAAGAAGTGATAATAAAATTGCAATTTGTGAATTGTTGAAATAAGAAACAGTACCGAAAAGTTTATAAAATAATTGTATGACTGAACTTCCTGAAAAATTATCATTCGATTTGCGTTCAGTTATCTCAAGCAACAACCGCAAATGAATAAATTCGTTTTCAATCGGCAAGAAAAATTTTCTTGCTTCTATTTCCTCCTGTTTTTGAATTTTTATTTCATCAAGAATTTCTTCTTTCGACTTAAATGGTTTTGAATTTAGTGGTTGATGAAAAATTGCTTCGGGCAATGCATGATAAAGTCCTTCACGATTTATTAAAAATTTAAAATGACCGTCATCATCTATCGGTAAATTAATTTCTGCAATATCTCTACTAAATGGCCTGTGCTTAATTCCTATAGGATTAAAAGTAATATCATCCTGTTTAACTCCTTTTTCAATTAACTCAGCAGCGACTACCTCTGCTTTCAAATCCGCAATGAAATTTTTTATTTCTGAAGATAAAAATCCTGAGTAATTCATGTCACAAATCTAAAATTTAATGCCAAAGTACACACATAGTCTGTCATGCGCAGGTCTTTCTTTATAAAAAACTTCGCCTTGTTGCTTTTTTATTTGAATGCCGAAAAGGTAGATGAGTTTTTTGGAATCAAACAAATAATAGATACGAGAAAGGTTTTTAATCACAAGAACTAATATTATGAAAGCTTAAAAGAGTTTTCATCGCAGTTGCAAACAGGCAGCGCACAACTGTTATAATTTAAGTTAATGGTTTTTCAATGTCAACGCTATAATTGAAAATACACAGCCGAAACTTTACCTGACAGTTCTCTTCCGAAACCCGTGTTTTTCAATTGCTTTTACAAATTCATTGGATACATTATTTTTCATACCTCCATTAATGTTAATTTCTCATTTTCGTCGAACTTTAGTCCTTACATTAGTTGAAAGAATAAAATTTGCTTCATCACCGTCGCCGGCAATTGGCTTGCAGTGTTGTATGCTTCTTTGCTAAAATTTAATAATAAATATGTTTTTAAAAATAGAACTGCTAAACCTGTAGGTCATTCATTTTTTAAAAATTTTCTATTATAATAATGCACTTTAAATATTGAACAGGGGCTCCTATCACTTACATTCGCGCCCTTAAAAAAATAATCAATGTTAAGTGCTAAAAACATTTCATTAAGCTTTGGAAAAAGAGTATTGTTTGATGAAGTTAATATCAATTTTATAAAAGGGAATTGTTATGGTGTAATTGGCGCAAACGGCGCCGGTAAAAGTACTTTTCTGAAAATCCTAAGTGGTGAAATTGAACCGAACAAGGGTACAGTTGAAGTTGGTAAAGGAGAGCGTATGAGTTTTCTGAAACAAAACCAATTTGAATTTGATGAATTTACTGTACTGAATACTGTGATGATGGGTCATAAAAAAATGATGGAGGTTCAGTTAATTAAAGACACAATTTATGCTGACCCTAATGCTACTGAAAAAGATTATCTGATTGCAGGAGATTTAGAAGCTGAGTTTGGTGAAATGGGTGGTTACACTGCCGAAAGTGATGCAGCTACTTTTTTAAGTGAGTTGGGTGTGAAGGAAGTATACCATCAATCGTTGATGAAAGAAATTCCCAGCAATTTTAAATTAAGGGTATTGCTTGCACAAGCACTTTTCGGAAATCCCGACATTTTATTATTGGATGAACCAACAAACGGATTGGATATTGAAACCATTATATGGCTCGAGAACTTTTTAGCAGATTATGAAAACATAGTTCTTGTAGTAAGTCACGACCGACATTTTCTTGATACCGTTTGCACCCATGTTGCCGATGTTGATAAGAGTAAAATAAAAGTTTACACAGGCAACTACAGTTTCTGGTACGAAGGCAGTCAGTTAGCAGCGCGCCAGTTAAATGATAAAAACAAGAAGACCGAAGACAAGCGAGCGCAGCTATTAGAATTCATTGCACGGTTTTCTGCCAATGCAAGTAAGAGCAGGCAGGCAACCAGCAGAAAAAAAGCTTTGGAGAAATTAAACATTGATGAAATAGAACCGAGCAACAGAAAGTATCCTGGAATTATTTTCAGTCCGTTGCGCGAAGTTGGAAATCAGATTTTAAATGTATCGCATTTAGCAAAATCAGTTGATGGAAGAAAACTGTTTGATAAAGTTTCATTCAGCATTCACAAGGGAGAAAAGATTGCATTGTTAAGTAAAGATCCGCTTGCTGTTACCACATTTTTTGAAGTTATTAATGACAACGCAAAAGCAGATCATGGAACCTTTGAATGGGGAACAACAGTTTACAAAGCATATCTGCCAATAGAAAACGAATCGTTTTTTAATTCAGGTTTTAATTTAATGGATTGGCTTCGTCAGTTTGTTCCGAAGTACATTACTGATGCTGATGAGCCGTTTATCAGAGGGTATCTTGGTAAAATGTTATTCGGTGGTGATGACATAAATAAAAAAACAGAGGTGTTGAGTGGTGGCGAAAAAGTGCGATGCATGATCAGCCGCATGATGTTACAAAATCCGAATGTGATAATACTTGATCAACCAACGAACCACCTAGATCTTGAAAGTATCCAAAGCTTTAATGAAGGCTGCCAGTCGTTTCCGGGTATAGTGTTGCTCACCTCACACGACCATACATTTATGGAAACTGTGGCCAACAGAATAATTGAAATAACTCCAAGTGGAATTATTGATCGTTTAATGAGTTTTGATGAATACATTAACGACAAAAAAGTTAAAGAACTCAGAATCGAAATGTATTTGGAAAAAACAATAGCCTGACCGGTATACTAGCCTATCGAATTAACAATAATCACAGGATGAAAAAAACCGAATAGCATTATACTTAATACTTTCGCCTCACCCATGACTTTTACAAAATCAGTTTGGTCATTAATTAAAAAAGATTTGCTCATTGAATGGCGACAGCGATATGCCTTTAATGGAGTTTTATTATACCTGGCATCAGTCGTGTTTCTTATTTATGTTTCATTCATGGAGTTGAACCCCGAAATGTGGCTCACACTTTTTTGGATTGTGATGCTGTTTACTTCAGTTAATGCGGTTGCCAAAAGTTTTTTACAGGAAGGCAGAACTCGATGGCTTTATTATTATTCAATTGCAAGCCCGGTTGCTATTATCACCGCTAAAATAATTTACAATTTATCGCTCATGTTAATTTTATGTTTTATCGGGTTATTAATTTACGGTTTGGTATTGGGCAATCCACTACTCCATCCCGGTTATTTTGTTGCAGTTGTTATTTTAGGAAGCATAAGTTTTTCATTAACATTTACACTCATGAGCGCACTGGCATCAAAAGCCGGAAACAGTTCTATGATTATGCCGATATTAAGTTTTCCAATAATAGTTCCGGTTCTACTGCTGCTGGTTAAATTATCTAGAGAATCTATTTATGGCGGAGTCGTTCAATGGCTTGTAAAAGATTTCATGCTGCTGCTTTCATTAGATGCGGTAATGTTTGTGCTGGCCATTCTGCTTTTTCCTTTTTTATGGCGAGACTGATGCAATAGATATCATGCAGCTTGTTTTTTTCCATGATAAAAATCTCTTTGATAAATGTTCAACTATCTTAATATTGCGCCGCCTTATTAATGACTACTAACAACTGGATGCGGAAAGGATGGTGGAAAGTGTTGGCAATTGTGCTGATGCTTTATACAATAATTATGGGCATGATGGCAACAGTTCCGGCGCTTCCGATTTTACACGAAACCATTCGTAATCTTTATTACCATGTTCCAATGTGGTTCGGAATGACTTTAATGCTTTTGTTCGGAATGATTTTCAGCATAAAGTTTTTAAGAAACGGACGAATGGAAGATGATATTATCGCAGCATCATTCACCAAGGTTGGATTGTTATTTGGTTGTTGCGGAATTACTACCGGAATGATTTGGGCACAAAGCACATGGGGAGTTTTCTGGAATAACGACCCGAAAGAAAATGCAGCGGCTGTTGGTTTGCTTTTATACTTCGCCTACTTTGTTTTGCGCAACAGCATGGATGATTTGGACAAGCGCGCGCGTGTGTCATCAGTTGCAAATATTATTTTCTACTTCACTTTTATTCCAATCATTTTTATTGTACCACGATTAACTGATTCATTGCATCCCGGCAATGGTGGCAATCCTGGTTTTAATGCTTATGATTTAGACAGCAACATGCGTATGGTTTTTTATCCTGCGGTATTCGGCTGGACTTTATTTGGCACTTGGATTACCACGGTTTTATCAAGAACCGAAATTATTAATCGCGAACTTCATTTCAGCATGAATACTATTTCAATAAATAATTCTTCTAAACAATTAGATAGTAAATTTTGATGAATACAATTCGCATATCAACATTAACTATTCACAATTTCTCATCACAATGAAAAAACTACTTTCATTTCTCTTTCTCCAAATAATTGCTGTTACTGCATTTGCGCAGCGGCCAGATACAAATGTTGAAATGGCTGATATAATGCGCAGCAACGGAAAAATCTATGTTGTGATTGCAGTGCTGCTAACTATTTTTGCCGGCCTTCTGCTGTTTTTAATCGCTCAGGAATTGCGATTAAAGCGAATGGAAAAAAAATTAAATAACCACATTTCAAACCAAAATAATAATCAATGAAAAAAGGCGCAGCTAATCATGAATACAGTTTCTTCGGTAATGTAGAAAGGTATTTCGACAAGGCAGCAGCACACACCCAGTATCCAAAAGGATTACTGGATCAAATCAAAGCTTGCAACAGTGTTTACCAAATGCGCTTTCCAATAAAAATTGGCGATCGCGTTGAAGTAATTGAAGCTTATCGCGTGCAACACAGCCAGCACAAAGTTCCGTGCAAAGGTGGCATTCGCTACAGCATGGGTGTAAATCAAGATGAAGTGATGGCACTAGCGTCGCTCATGACTTATAAATGTGCAATTGTTGATGATCCGTTTGGCGGGGCAAAGGGCGGAATTAAAATTGACCCTAAAAAATATTCAGAAGATCAATTGGAAAGAATTACCCGTCGATACACTGTTGAGTTAATGAAGAAAGGTTTCATTGGCCCTGGTATTGATGTGCCTGCGCCCGATTACGGAACCGGTGAAAGAGAAATGAGTTGGATTCTCGATACATATGTTGCATTCAATCCCGGACAAGTGGAAGCTTATGGTTGTGTAACCGGTAAGCCTGTGAGTCAAGGTGGTGTTCGTGGAAGAAAGGAAGCAACCGGTCGCGGTGTGTTTTTCGGTATTCGCGAATTATGCAATGTGGCCGAAGACATGAAAGCACTTGGATTATCAAATGGAATTGAAGGCAAGCGTGTAGTAGTTCAAGGTCTTGGAAATGTTGGATATCATTCAGCATTATTTTTCTGGGAAGCCGGTGCTATAATTGTTGGTTTAGCTGAAATTGATTGTGCTTTATACAATGCCAAAGGATTGGATTTAAATGATGTGATGAAGTACAAAGCTGAACACGGTTCGCTCCTGACTTATCCAAATGCCAAAGTGTTTAAAAATGCCGGTGCATGTTTGGAATTTGATTGCGACATATTAGTTCCTGCTGCGTTGGAAAATGTGATCACTGGAGAAAATGCTCCGCGAGTGAAGGCAAAAATTATTGCCGAAGGTGCTAATGGACCTGTTACACCTGATGCGGAAGAAATTTTATTAAAGAAAGGCTGCTACATCATTCCTGATATGTACTTGAATGCTGGTGGTGTAACTGTTTCATATTTCGAATGGTTGAAAAATTTATCGCATGTTCGATTTGGCAGAATGGACAAACGATTTACTGAAAACACCAACTTGAAATTTGTCAGCACCATTGAAAGAATTACAGGAGAAAAAATTACTGATGGCGAAAAAGCAGGCTTAACACACGGAGCTGATGAAGTGGACCTGGTAAACAGTGGATTGGAAGAAACAATGATCAGCGCTTTCCACGATATCAGACATACTTTGAAAAGCAATAAGAAAGTTAAAGACCATCGCACCGCAGCATTTATTGTTTCAATAAATAAGGTAGCCGGTTCGTATATGTCACTTGGTATCTGGCCATAAAATGTTTAAATAAAATCAGCTAAAAAACCCCTGTTGAAAATTTTCAACGGGGTTTTTTATTTATAACTTTCTGATTTTTTAAAAATAAATAATTGCTGAACTATATTTAAAAAAGATCAAAGTATGATCAGTTCTTTTCTTTCGATTAAATTTTTAGTTTCTAATAACCAACATAATATTATGTTAAAAACTTGTGTTGAATATTTGTTGCAAAGGATTAACGAAAACCTATAACTTTGGCGCACAAAAAAATTCTCAAAAACCATTTATGAAAAAAACATTTCTCATTCTGTGTGGTGCCGGGCTCATTTCGCTCGCAGTTGCAAGTTGCAATCAAGCACCTAAACCAATGGATGCTGCGGCAATAACTGCAAAAGCCGATTCGGTTTTCAATTCAAAAAAGCAAGGCCTTGTTGATGCCGCAAATAACGCATGCTTAACCAATGGCGCTGCTAAAACAAAAGCTGTTTGCGATTCTATTTGTAATGCTAACGGAGTAAAAATGTAAACCCATAAATCACAAACTGAAAAACGAAACAACAATGAAAAAATCAATCATACTTACCGGAGCCATTGCACTTGCACTTGGTTTCCAATCGTGCCAGAAGGGCGATGATGGTGCACAAGCAGCAAAAGACTGGGCAACCATTGACAGTGTTTCAAACATGAAAGCCACTGCTTTTACCGATTCATTAAATATGGAATGCATGATGGCCGCCACTGCAAAAGGAATGTCAATGGGTGATTCAATGGTTAATGCCTCCAAGAAAGGAGGAAGCAAAGGTGGAAAAAAGACAACCGTAACACCTCCGCCACCGCCTCCGCCTGCTGATCCTAAAAAAGACAAAATGAGTGGGAATAATTCAAACACTCAAACAAAGTCTGATAAAATGAGCGGTGGCACAAAAACTACTACTGATGCCAAGAAAGATAAAATG
>JAHEZG010000331.1 GCA_023251195.1 Chitinophagaceae bacterium
CTACTTTGGCGGTTGATTTCGGACAAGTGATTGGCGATATGCTTGGCGACCTGATGAGTTCCTCGCAACCAATTGAGATAAAAATTTATGGCGACAACCAGGAAAAACTGCAACAACTGGCTGAACAGGTGGCTGAAATAACGGAAGGCATAAAAGGCACGGCTGATGTGTTTAACGGGATAACTATTGCCGGACCTTCAGTGAACATTGAACCCAACTACGGACAACTCTCACAATACGGAATTACTCCTGCTGATTTTCAATACCAGTTACAATCACAACTCGAAGGAAAAATAATCGGAAATATTTTTGAGAAAGAGCAGGTCACGAATATCCGCATGGGCTATCCATCCGCTGTTACAACTTCTTTAGACAAGCTGAGTAACTCAAACATTTTTCTTCCCGATGGAAAACTGAAATCCGTTTCCTCGATTGCTGAAATTTCTGTTGAACAAGGCACCGCACAAATCTCCCGCGAGAATCTTCAATCCATGATTGCCGTTACAGCAGGGCTTGATAACCGCGACCTTGGCAGTGTAATGACAGAATTGAAAGATGAAATAAAATCCAAAGTGCATTTGCCTCAAGGTTACCATATCAGTTATGGTGGCGCATACGAGGAACAACAAAAATCTTTCAGCGAGTTGATGTTGATTTTGCTTTCAGCGGCATTACTTGTTTTCGCAACCATGTTATTTCTTTTTAAAGAAATAAAAATCGCACTGCTCATTCTCATTGTTGCAGCGCTTGGAATTTCAGGAAGTATGATTGCATTGTGGCTCACCAACACACCACTTAATGTCGGTAGCTATACAGGCATCATTATGATTATAGGAATCATTGGCGAAAATGCAATTTTCACTTTTCTACAATTCAGCAAAACATTTGAAACAAATACTGCCGACGAAGCAGTTGTATATGCAATCTCCACTCGCCTTCGCCCTAAACTCATGACTGCACTTGGAGCCATCATCGCCTTACTTCCAATCGCACTTGGCATTGGGACAGGAGCCCAACTGCATCAGCCCCTTGCCATTTCAGTTATTGGTGGATTTATTATTGCGCTTCCGCTGCTGCTGATTGTTTATCCGAGTATGCTGAGGATACTTTATAAAAAAAGCAAACCAATAAACACATATTGAAATCACTTTTCTTTTTTGCCACACTGATAGTTTTTGTAATAGTGTCAATCAATTGCATCGCGCAAACAACCAATTCAGATTATAAAATCACCAATCACTTTTATCTTGAAGGAGATGGTGGTTGGGATTATTTAATTGTTGATACCGCTAACGAAAGATTATTCATTTCGCACAGCACTGTTACACAAGTGATGGATATTAAAAGCGGCAAACTCATTCACACCATTGAAGACACAAAAGGTGTTCACGGCATTGCGCTCGCTTATGATTTAAACAAAGGATTTATCAGCAACGGAAAAGATTCGTCTGTAACAGTTTTCGATTTAAAGACTTTTGAAGTACTCACAAAAATTCCTGTCACCGGAAAAAATCCAGATGCGATTCTTTACGATCAGTTCACTCACAAGGTTTTTACCTTCAATGGAAAAACTTCAAATTCAACTGTGATTGATGCAAAAACTAATTCAGTGATTGCAACCATTCCGCTTGAAGGGAAACCTGAGTTTGCAGTGGCAGATGGTTATGGAAAAATTTATGTGAACATTGAAGATAAAAGCGAATTGTGTTGCATCAATTCAATTAAAATGACCGTTGAAAAATATTGGTCGCTTTCCCCCGGAAAAGAACCGAGTGGTTTAGCATTCGATGTTAAAAATCATTATTTGTTTAGTGCATGCGATAATAAGTTAATGGTAATTTCAGATGCAATCACCGGAACAATAATTAAAACACTTCCTATAGGCGAAAATGTGGATGGAGCAGTATTCGATTCATTCACTAAATCTGCATTCAGCTCTAACGGAGATGGAACAGTTACAGTGATTCTGGAAAAGCCAAAAGATGATTTCGAAGTTGTTTCAACTATTACTACAGAGAAATGGGCGCGCACCATTGCTTGTGATTACAAAACCCACAAACTTTATTTACCGACAAAAGAGGTTGATGAAACCACAGCAAAGGATAAAGATGCTAAGCCGTATTCTTTATCCGGGAAATTTGTAATACTGGAAATCAGCCGGTAAAAAATATTTCTGATCACAGGGACGAATGCGATCCGGATTCCAGTCGTTCACAAAGTAGTGTATGTAGGCAAGATGACCTTTATCAAAAGGGGCACTCACAAGTTGGAAATCATCACACAACACACAACCACTTTCAACAATCCACTTTACCTGCTGGGCAAGGGGTGTGGAAGGTTTCATACAGCACACATGGATGGATGACACCCTGCATTCGTTCATGGCAAAACCGAATTTTTTCTGAAAAATCACTATCAAAACCCCTATTAATGCCCATCAATGACCATCAATCCCTATCAATGAGCATTAATACCTATTGAAATCTATTGATGGAAATTGATAATAATTTATTGGAATCAATTGGCATTTTGAAATTTTAAAATCTCAAGATTTCAAAATGTGAAATCTGAAATGTGCATACGACCCCTCACCATCCTGCTACTACATCATCCACAAGTCAACCCACTGTTACACCCACCCACCTACCGCATCAATCTTCAACTGATTCTTTTATGAAAGTATTTCGGCTGAATATGCAGATGAAAATGATTATGATTGTAGTGAGAATTTTTTCTCTTTATTTTATACCCTAATGGCAAAAGAAAAAAAGATAGTTGCAGAAGAACCACTCGAAAAGAAACTCTGGAAAGCGGCTGACAAGCTCCGTAAGAACATGGATGCTGCGGAGTACAAGCATGTGGTGCTCGGTTTGATTTTTCTTAAATACATCAGCGATGCTTTTGAAGAATTGTTTCAGCAACTCACTGCACAAAAAAAAGATGGAGCCGACCCCGAAGACAAGAATGAATACCTTGCCGATAAAGTTTTTTATGTGCCGCCCTCTGCACGATGGACATGGCTGCAAGGCAGAGCAAAACTGCCCACCATTGGAAAAGACATTGATGATGCAATGGATGCCATTGAAAAAGACAACCCATCGCTGAAAGGAGTTTTGCCTAAAGTATATGCACAGGAAAAATTAGACAAAGCAAGTTTGGGTGGCTTGGTTGATTTGGTGAGCACAGCAACACTCGGAACCAAGGAAGCACAGAGTAAAGATTTACTTGGGCGAGTGTTCGAATATTTTCTCGGTGAGTTTGCGTTAGCCGAAGGAAAAAAAGGCGGACAGTTCTATACACCTGCAAGCGTGGTGAAACTGCTGGTGGAAATGTTAGAGCCGTATGAAGGCAGAGTGTTTGACCCGTGTTGTGGCAGTGGCGGCATGTTTGTGCAGAGCGAAAAATTTATCAAGCACCACCAAGACCACTACAAAAAAAATACTTCGACAAACTCAGTACGACAAAAACTTTCGCTCAACCCTGCCGACCACATTTCTATTTACGGACAAGAGAGCAACCAAACCACCTGGCGATTGGCGAAAATGAATTTAGCAATACGCGGCATTGACAGCAGCAATGTGAAGTGGAACAACGAAGGTTCGTTTCTGAACGATGCACACAAAGACCTGAAAGCCGATTACATTATTGCCAACCCACCCTTTAACGACAGCGACTGGAGCGGCGAACTGTTACAGAAAGATGCCCGGTGGGTGTATGGGTTGCCGCCTGCCGGCAATGCCAACTACGCATGGATACAACACTTCCTGTATCACACTGCTGCAAACGGGCAGGCGGGTTTTGTGCTGGCGAAGGGCTCCCTCACTACCAAAGCAGGTAACGAAGGCGAAATAAGAAAAGCGATGGTTGAAAATGATTTGATTGATTGCATTGTAAACCTACCTGCAAAATTATTTCTGAATACACAGATACCTGCGTGTCTTTGGTTTCTGCGGCGCAATAAAGAAAAACGAAAACGCGAAATACTTTTTATTGATGCGCGCAATCTTGGTTTTTTAAAGAGCAGAAAAAAATTTGGAATTTACCGATGATGATATTTCAAGAGTTGCAATAACTTATCACAATTGGCGAACAGGCGAAGCAGAATATGAAGATGAACAAGGCTTTTGCAAAAATGTAAGCATTGAGGAAGTAAAAGAATTGAATTACGCAATTACTCCGGGAAGGTTTGTTGGCTTT
>JAHEZG010000042.1:0-2147 GCA_023251195.1 Chitinophagaceae bacterium
TCAACGCTTCAAATGCTTTTTACTTTAATCACTATGGTGGTGGAAAAAACTTACCTATAACATTTGGTGATTTTAGAATAATTATTTTTCCAATTATCGTATCAGCATTTATCGGATTGATTGCTGCATTATTTATTTGGGGAATGCAAAGGATTGTTATTCATCAGAGAAAATTGAATTGAATATTGGGTCCGATTTATTGAATGAACTATCCACACCAACTGTTCGTTAAATTTTCGCAAGTCATAAATTAATATGAGTTGTCCGTTTAATTTTGGAAAAGAATAATGAGCATTTGTATTTAGCAATAAGATTCTTAGACAAGCACCCGACAAATACATTGGCACAGGTCAGAATGACAAAGCACGAATGAACTAATCAACCAATAAACAAATCAACGAAGCTATGCAGGAAGCATATATAGTAGCAGGACTCCGCACCGCAGTAGGCAAGGCGAAGAAGGGCGGTTTTCGTTTCACGCGCCCCGATGATCTGGCAGTGGAAACCATCCGGCAGTTGCTCGCCACTGTTCCGCAGTTAGAGCCGCAGCATGTAGATGATTTAATCGTGGGCAATGCAGTGCCCGAAGCCGAGCAGGGTTTGCAGATTGGTCGCATGATAGCAGTGCGCGCATTACCAATGAATGTACCCGGCATGACGGTGAACAGATATTGCGCAAGCGGTTTGGAAACCATTGCCATTGCCACCGCAAAAATTCGCGCAGGCATGGCAGACTGCATCATAGCAGGTGGCACCGAAAGCATGTCGCTCGTACCGACGGTCGGATGGAAAACAGTTCCGAATTACACCGTGTCGAAATCAACTCCCGAATATTATCTCGGCATGGGACTCACCGCCGAAGCCGTGGCGAACGAATACAATGTGAGCCGCGAAGACCAGGATATTTTTTCTTATCAATCACATAAGAAAGCAATCAACGCCATCACGAATGGATATTTCAAAAACCAGATTGCACCTGTAACAGTTGAAGATGTAACAGTCAATGCAAAGGGCAAGCGCGAAACAAAATCATTTATTGTTGAAACTGACGAAGGTCCGCGCGCCGATACTTCGCTTGAAGTGCTTAGTAAATTAAAACCGGTGTTCGCCGCAAAGGGAAGTGTAACAGCAGGCAACTCTTCGCAAACTTCCGACGGCGCTGCATTCACCATTGTGATGAGCGAGCGCATGTGCAAGCATTACAACATCAAACCCATTGCCCGCTTAGTGAGTTGCGGCAGTGCGGGAGTGCATCCGCGCATCATGGGAATCGGTCCCGTAGAAGCCGTGCCCATCGCACTCAAGCAGGCAGGATTAAAACTGAAAGACATTGACCTCATAGAACTGAACGAAGCATTCGCCTCGCAATCCATAGCCGTGATTCGCACACTCGGAATAAATCCTGATTTAGTAAATGTGAACGGCGGCGCCATTGCACTCGGTCATCCGCTTGGTTGTTCCGGTGCGAAACTCACCATACAACTCATTCATGAATTAAACCGCCGCGGAAAAAAGCGCGGAATAGTTACAGCATGTGTTGGAGGCGGTCAAGGAATTGCGGGGGTGATTGAGGTGATCTAGTGATTTGAAAATTTGGGAATTTGAAGATTTGAAAATGAAATACAGATTCCGCAATAAAATTTTTGATATTTGATTTTTAAATTTTAAGATTATTAAATGACAGCTTTCGAAGAAAAATATTTAAACATGGCGAAGGAAATTGTGCTTGCACATATTCCGAAGGAAGAGTATGCCGTGTTTTTATTTGGTTCAAGAGCCAATGGAAAATCAAAAGTGAATTCTGATTTTGATATTGGAATCTTAGGGGAGGAAAAACTACCGAATAAAATTGCAAGAGAAATAAAAGATGAGATTGATGAATCAAGAATTCCGCACAAGGTTGACTTGATTGATTTTAAATCAGTAGATGAGAAATTCAGAAACATTGCTTTAGAAAAAATTATCCTGTGGAATACTCCAAAAAGTTTTACTCCCAACTTGACGATTTCAGAAAGTCACTGATTTCATTCAATAGGGTGCTTCGAAAGGATTTAAGTTTGCTAAACGCTGATGATAAGGATACTTTCGAAAATGCGCAGATACACAAGTTTGAAATTTGTACAGAAATTATCTGGAAGACTTTAAAA
>JAHEZG010000042.1:2157-16791 GCA_023251195.1 Chitinophagaceae bacterium
TTAAAATTATTTATCGAAGAAAGTGGAGTTGTTGTTGAAGCTTCTTATCCAAAAGAGTACATAAAAAAATCTTTTCAATTAGGATTAACCGACTCAGTTTTAATTGAAGGATTAATGGATATGATTGACGACCGAAATAAAATGAGTCACATATATAATGAAGACTATTTCAGAGACATCCTTGAATATCTCCCCAAACATTTTGAAAATATGAATCAGGTTTTAACAATCATCGAGAGTAAAATAAAATAATCAATGGCTGAAACACTCATAAAGCAAGCGCTCAAAGGCGGTGAATTCTTAATCAGAGAATCTTCCTCTGCCGATACTTTTATTCCTGAAGAGTTCAACGAAGAACAGAAGATGATGGCGCAAATGGCGGAAGACTTCATCAACAACGAAGTGCTGCCCGTCAACGAACAATTAGATCATCAGGAAGAAGGACTGATGGTGAAGCTGATGAACAAAGCCGGTGAACTCGGTTTGCTTGGCGCAACAATTCCCGAAGAGTACGGTGGCTTCGGAAAAGATTTCATTACGGGAACTTTGCTCACTGAAAAAATAGGAGCAGGTGGTTCGTTCGCCGTTGCATGTGCGGCGCACACCGGAATCGGTACGCTTCCCATTTTGTATTTCGGCAATGAAGCGCAACGAAAAAAATACATTCCGAAATTGGCGAGCGGCGAAATGAAAGCAGCTTACTGCTTAACAGAACCCGGAAGTGGTAGCGATGCGCTCGCTGCAAAAACAAATGCAAAACTTTCTTCTGATGGCAAGCATTACATTTTGAACGGACAAAAAATGTGGATCACCAACGGTGGGTTCGCTGATGTGTTTATTGTGTTCGCGAAAATTGACGGAGAAAAATTTACCGGTTTTATTGTTGAAGCAAATTCAGAAGGATTAACACGCGGAGAAGAAGAAAAGAAAATGGGAATCAAGGGTTCTTCCACCCGACAAATATTTTTTCAGGATGTGAAAGTTCCGGTTGAAAATCTGTTAGGAGAAATCGGAAAAGGTCACCTGATAGCATTCAACATTTTAAATATCGGGCGATTGAAATTGTGTGCTGCAGCAATGGGCGCGACAAAAAGAATGGCAACTATTTCAGTTCAATACGCAACACAACGCGAACAATTCAAACATAAAATTTCTGACTTCGGCGCTATAAAATATAAGCTGGCTGAACAGGCAATAAAAATATTTACAGTTGAAAGTGCCATGTATCGTGCTTCAAAACAGATTGAAGAAAAAGCACACGATCTGATTGAATCAGGATTAGAATATCCAAAAGCGCTGATGGGTGCCGCAGAAGAATTCGCAATCGAATGTGCTATTCTCAAAGTGTACGGAAGTGAAATGCTTGACTATGTGGTAGACGAAGCTGTGCAGATTCATGGTGGGTTGGGTTTCTCGGAAGAATACACTCCTGCCCGTGCTTACCGCGACTCGCGCATCAACAGAATTTTCGAAGGCACGAATGAAATTAATCGCCTGCTCACGGTTGACATGTTGCTGAAGCGCGCTCTGAAAGGTCAGTTGGATTTAATGACTCCGGCAATGAGCATTCAAAAAGAATTAATGAGCATTCCGGATTTCAGTTCGGAAGACGAATCGCCTTATTCCACTCAACGCAAGCAGATTTCAAACATGAAGAAAGGAATTCTGATGGTAGCAGGAGCGGCGGTGCAAAAACTGATGATGGCATTGGAGAACGAACAGGAGTTGCTGATGAATGTCGCAAACATGATTTCTGAATCATACTTGTGCGAGTCACTACTGCTTCGTGTAATGAAGATGAACGAAACAGGAATTGCTACTGCGGAACACAACGACATTCTTAATGTAAATTTCCACGATGCCGCAGACCGCTTTCACTTCGAAGGAAGAAATGCTTTGGCAACTTTCGCCGAAGGCGATGAACTGCGAATGATGTTGCTCGGATTAAAACGGTTTTCAAAAACTGAAATCGTAAACACAAAAGATTGCCGCAGACGAATCGCCGCGAGATTAATTGATGCCAATAAATATTGCTTCTGATTAAATACATTTGATACCCGAAGAAAATAATTTTTCATCCGCTAAACTTTGAGGCATTGAGTTTGTCTTAAGTCGCAAACAAAAAAATAAAACCATGAACAAAAAAATTCTTACCGCTGTAATTGCACTTTCAATAGCTGCGACTTCAGCATTTGCGCAAACAAAAACTCTTTCAGCTCCTGTTAAAACTGACCCTACAACCGGAACTCAAACACAAACTCAAACTGCACCAACCAAAACAACTCCGCAAACTGTTACACCACCTGAAGCAGTAGCCACAAAATTTAAATCGATGTATCCTGCAGTTCAGGGAGTAAAATGGATGCAGGGAAAGCAAGGCAATTATGCAGCAATGTTTAAAAATAATGGAACTGAATGCCGCACTATTTATTCGCCTGCCGGTATTGTGATTCGTGAAGTTACTGTTGTTCAGAAAAGTGCATTGCCTTCAGGTGTAACTGCTAACCTTGACAAAAATTTTGCAGGAAAAACTCCTAAGCGTTGCGAAGAAATTAAAAATGCAAAAGGCATAACCATTTATGTAATTAAGTATGACGATAAAGTTGTTCGCCTCGATGCTGATGGAAACGAAGTGAAGCAATCAGAAGAAATGGAAGAGTCGAAATAAAAATTCCGGATAAATATTTTTGAAAAGAGTGCTCCGGTTTTTCGGAGTGCTCTTTTTTTTTATTCAGGTTTAGGGGTATCGTTTCCTCCATCTAAAACATATTTCCACGAACCATCTTTTTGTTTTTTCCAGACAGTAAAATAATTTCCGTAGTAAGTGGTGTCACCATTTTCTGTTAGGGTTTTGTATTCCCAGTTTCCGAAACTGTAACCAAGGTCGCATGATTGTGACACATCAATTTTTATTGCCTTCCACGAAATAACACTTTCGCCATTTTCCTTTCCGGCTGATTTTTCTATCAGCTTTTCAATTCCGTAAACAGGATTTTCTCCATCATTTAATTTGATCACTTCCGAATCTGCAAATGCAACCAACGCTATTGCAAATCCGTTTTCAATGGAATAAACACAAAACAGCGAATCTGTTTTTCTGATTTCTGATTTTGCTTTTTCCATTTCTTCTTTCGAAAAATTATTCTGATTTGTGCAACTGAAAATAAAAATCGAAGAAATAAAAAGGAGGAAATAAAATTTCATGTTGAATTTTTTTGCAAGATAATTTTAATCAATGACATGAAATAAAAAAAGCCGTTCAGAATTTTCTGAACGGCTTTGAATTAATTATTTGCATTATAAAATGCGTGACAGTTTCCCTTACCTTAGGAGAGGGAGTAACAGTGAGGCTGTTATTTCACTCCATGCATTCTCTTCACCAACCATCTGTACATCGAAAGTAAAATGATGGAAGCGGTTCCGCTTAACACAATGAACACGCAGAAGAAAATAAAGAGGTTATTAATTTCTACTCCTAAGAATGATGGAATTTTTGCGCCTGCTTCTGCCGGAGCATCACCAGCACCAGGAGGAATTAAAGCGGAGAGTGTTCCGGTAAATTTATTTGCAGCAGCATTGGCTAAAAACCAAGTGCCCATCAACAATGATGACAAACGAATCGGTGCTAATTTACTTACCATACTCAATCCGATTGGCGATAAACAAAGTTCACCCATGGTGTGCACGATGTACAAAGCAAACAACCAGAACATCGCAATTTTAGTTGACGAATCAACTCCATGAACTGCGTACGCAATAATTACATATCCTAACGCAACCAATGCTAATCCCATTGCCATTTTTATTGGCGACGAGGGTTCCATATTCACTTTAGCGAGCTTACCCCAAATCACAGTAAACACAGGAGCCAGTAAAATAATGGCTAACGGATTTATGGATTGAAACCATGAAGCAGGAAATTCATCCATGTGAAAATCATTTATTTTCCCCATGAATGTAAGTGCAGCAACTATTGCGATAGTAATTCCCTGCACACTCATAATTACTGTTTTACTCCATTCAAAAAACCAACCAAATGCTTTTCCTAAAAAGAATAATAACAGCGCCGCAGCACCCAGAATAAAATATTTATTTACTGTAAGACTAACTGCGCGGTCAACTTGTGAGTCAGCAAAAAGAGTGAGCGAGGCACCCGCCTGTTCGAAACACGCCCAGAAAAAGATGACAAAAAATGCAAGAATAAAAATCACAATAATTCGCTCACGCTCATCCTTGGTCAGCGATTTATTGCTCAGTAAAATAATGGGCATAATAATCATCGAAGCATAAATCAGATATGCAATCAAATCAATTTCAGAAATCGTGTGCGCCATAGAATTTACATCGGCAACAGCAGCGGCGCCAAAAATGGTGGAGACAATAAATTTGAAATTAAGCAAGGCGAATATGAAAGCTATAGAGCCTACAATCACTCCATAGGTTTGCATATCCATTTTTGCTTTCGGCATTCCAATCGGTGTGCCATCGGGATCTTTCAGGTGTTTGTTTTTCAGAATTTCAAATGAAATAGTACTCACTACCATTCCAATAGCTGCTGCTAAAAAACCATAACGATAGTCGTGAATGGAGTTGTTAAGTACAGCAAGTGTTCCACATACTAATGGCGAAAAGAATGCGCCCATATTTATTCCCATGTAGAAAATTGTAAAAGCACCATCAATTCTTGAATCGCCTTTCGGATACAACTGACCCACCATGGTTGAAATATTCGGTTTGAAAAAACCATTGCCGATAATGAGCAATGTTAACCCTGCCCACATAAACGACATGGCTGATGCACTTTGTGCCCCTTCAATAACTGCACTGCCGCTCATGAACATCAAAAACTGTCCACAAGCCATCATTATTCCACCTACCAAAATGCTTCGGCGGTTTCCCCAGAATTTATCGGCAATGTATCCGCCCAACAACGGAGTGAGGTAAACCAATCCGGTGTAGCTTCCATAAATATTTGAAGCCAATGCTTTGTCAATGAACAATGCCTTGGTCATAAACAGAATGAAGATGGCGCGCATTCCGTAGTAGCTGAATCGTTCCCACATTTCGGTGAAGAACAATAAATACAATCCGCGTGGGTGAGAACTTGTTGTTGTGTTGCTCATAATTTAATGAGTGTTGGTTTTAGTTTTTTTGTTCAGTGATAAAAGTAAAAAAAGAATTGAGCCAACCTAATTGAAAAGTGATGGTTACAAATTAGCAAACACCCAATTGTAAACCTGATTCCATAAATACGATCGAGTGTTTCCGCCACTGATGCCGTGATTCTTATCAGGGAAAGTCATTTGCGTGAAGGCGATATTATTTTTATACAACTGCTTCAGCATCTCAGCCGTGTTCTGATAATGAACATTGTCGTCCGCCAATCCATGCACAATTAAAAGTTTGCCGCGAATGTTTGCTGCCGATGCAAGTGGTGCAATTTTATCATAGCCATCTTTATTTTCTTGTGGGGTGCGCATGTAACGCTCGGTGTAAATGCTGTCATAAAATTTCCAGTTCGTAACCGGTGCAACAGCAACCGCAGCACAAAACACTTCGGGATAATTAGTGATGCACATCAGCGCCATGAATCCGCCGTAACTCCATCCGGTCATTGCAATTCGTTTTGCATCAACAAATTTTAAAGTGCCGAGATACTTTGCTGCCGCTGCCTGATCCATGGTTTCAATTTTTCCCAATTGCAGGTAAGTGATTTTCTGAAAATCTTCTCCGCGTGCACCGGTGCCTCTGTTGTCAATGCAGGCAACAATGTATCCGTGTTGTGCGAGGTAATTAAAATTCATATAGTTGTTCGGATCGTAACCATCAAGCACTTGCTGACTTCCCGGTCCGCCATACACATGCATCGAAACAGGATATTTTTTTGTTGCATCAAAATCTTTTGGTTTAATCATCCAGCCATTCAGCACAGTTCCATCTTCTAAAGGGAAAGTGAAAAATTCTTTTTTGCTCACGCTGTAATCAAGCAGTTTATTTTTCAATGCATCATTTGTTTCTAAAATTTTCACCACACTTCCGTTTGATTTACAAATAGCAAAATCAGTAGGTGTGTTGGCATCACTGTGTGTGCGCAAAAAATAAGTGAATGTGTTGTTGAAGGTTGCGTTGTTGGTTCCTGCATCGGGAGTCAGTTTCTTTTTACCGCTGCCATCCAACTTAATTGAATACACATATCGGCGCAACGGAGATTCCTCCGCACTCTGATAATAAATCAATCCGTTCTTTTCATCTACTCCGTAAAAAGCTGTTACATCCCACTTGCCTGCTGTAACAGTTGTTTTCATTTTTCCATCAAAGCCATAGATGTAAATGTGATTGTATCCTTCAATTCCTGAAGTGGTCCAGATAAATTGTTTGCCATCTTTCAGAAAAGTAAGATTGTCGTTGATGTCAATGTATTTTTTATTCTCTTCAGTCATCAGCACCGAAGTGTTTCCGGTTTTTGCATCCGCGAGCAGCAACTCTAATTTATTCTGAAGGCGATTCATTCTGAAAATGCAAAGTGCATTCGCATCATTCGTCCACTTGATGCGCGGAATGTATTGGTCTTGTTCTGCACCCACATCTGCTTTGACTGTTACACCTGACTGAACATTGTATAAATAAATTTCAACTACCGAATTTTTTTCTCCGGCTTTCGGATACTTGTAAGTATAATTTTCGGGATACAAATCATTAAAAAACTGAACCGTGTATTCAGGCACTGCGCTTTCATCGAAGCGATAAAATGCGAGCGTGTTTCCATCAGCGCTCCATTGAAATGCCTGTACAAAACCAAACTCTTCTTCATACACCCAATCAGTAATTCCGTTGATGATAAAATTTTTCTTTCCGTCGGTAGTCACTTGTTTCTCAGTTCCGCTTATTAAATCTTTTATGAAAAGATTATTGTCGCGAACGAAGGCCACTTTTTTTCCATCCGGAGAAAATACAGGGCTGATTTGTTTTCCATTAGTACTGAGTGGCTCCAGCTTTTTTGTTTTTAAATCGAAGACGAAATAATTGGCGCGCGAACTACGGCGATAAATTTTTTCAACCCGTGTTGGAATCAGCAGGTGTTCTTGCAAACCATCAAACGAAAAACTAAGCGATGAAAAAGTTTTAACTGAATCAGCCACTACATTTTTACTGACTGTAAAAATTGAATCTGTTTTCGTTGCGGTCTTGTAATCGTAAACATAAATGGCGGAGTTTCCTTTTACATCTTTATCAATGCGTGCATAATGTTCACCATCCTTCATTGGAACAAATCCATCCACACTCCTTTGAGCAAACTGACCGTTCAACCAAATGTCGTCAATGGTAATTTGCTTTTGCGCAAATGATTGTTTGGTATTGAAAATAATTAAAGAGGAGAGGAGGAGTGCCGGAAAAAATAATTTGTTCATTGAATGAATGGTGTTATGCAGTCAAATATAGAATTCAGAGCATGTGATTGTACAATTGATGAAATAGATAAATCAATCAAAGCATAAATGTTCCTTAATGAAATATTTTTATTTAAAACAAATCAATAACAGGCATACTAAACATGCTGATCAATCCAATCACCAATATTTTTTCTGATTCGTTCTTCAGGGTTTGTAGAAAGATCGGGTAGGAATTTTTTTCCAGTTATCTGTTCAAACAATTCGATGTAACGCTTGGTTACTGTTTGTACAAACTCATCCGGCATAACCGGAATTTGTTGCCCTTCCTTTCCCATGAAATTATTTGCAATCAACCATTCGCGAACAAACTCTTTCGATAATTGTTTTTGTGGTTCGCCCTTGCGTTGTTTTTCTTCATATCCATCCAGATAAAAATAACGGCTGCTATCGGGGGTGTGAATTTCATCAATCAAATAAATTTTTCCATCAGCTTTTCCGAATTCATACTTTGTATCAACCAGAATTAAACCACGACGGTTAGCTTCCTCGCTTCCGAATTTAAAAAGTGCTCGAGTGTAATTTTCCAATTGCACATAATCACTTTCACTCACCAATCCGCTGCTTATAATTTCTTCTCTGGAAATATCAAGGTCGTGACCTTCATCGGCTTTTGTAGTAGGTGTTAAAATAGGTTCAGGAAATTTATCATTCTCCTTTAAACCATCAGGCATAGGCACTCCGCAAATCATCCGCTTACCTAATTTGTATTCGCGTGCTGCATGCCCTGTTACATAACCTCGAATCACCATCTCTACTTTAAACGGCTCACACATTTTTCCGATTGCCACATTTGCATCAGGAGTTGCGAGCAACCAATTCGGAACAATGTCTTTTGTCAGATCTAAAAAATGAGTTGCCACCTGATTCAGTACTTGTCCCTTGCATGGAATAGGTTTTGGAAGTATAACATCAAAGGCACTTATGCGATCACTGGCAACCATCACTAAAAATTTATTATCGATGGTATATACATCGCGAACCTTGCCGCGATAAAATTTTGTTTGTTTAGGAAGCTGAAAATCGGTTTGATAAATAGCGCTCATGAAAAAATTTTGTGGCGCAAACCTAATAGTTGATTTCAGTTTTTAATATTTCAGATTTGAAGTGTTAGTTATTTGTTAATAGAATTTTTTTTCGAATAAAATACTCAAGGTAAAACAGTAATTGCCGGAGTTGTTAAAACATTGCTGTAATGATTTGCACGATCACGAATTACAATTTCAAATACAGCACTTTCAGAGGTAGAAGTATTGTTCTGGAGAATAGTATTGTTCAATACAACAGGTAGATTTCCTTTTATTGAAATAGTGGTGTTCAACGGACTGAGTGGTTGAAGATGAAAATTTATGGTGAGCGGAAATCTTTTATCAGTAATAAAAACCGACATTGAATCAGCATCTGAAAAACCTAAATCACCATCACCATCGGTATATGAAATTGTAAATACAATTGAATCCTGCAAGGCATGAACCGTAGTTGGTGTTACACCTGCCAATTCAATAACCGGTGTAGTGCTTGCCTTCGGAATGGGATCGTTGCTTTTATCTTTTTTGCAGGAGGAAAAAATTATTGCTGCAATAAAAACCAACCACAGAGAGGCAGAGACGCAGAGTGATTTAAAATTTATACTTTTTGTTTTCATTTTTAAATAATCAAATTTCCAAATCATCAAATTTGCTTACTGAACTTTGAATGAACAAAACAATTGAAAATATATCGGAGCAGTTCCTGATGGAATTTCAGTGGGAGTGGAGTGCTGCCCATCCTGAACATACGCACGGATGTATACTATATCTCCAATATTCCACTGCCCGGTATTAACGGTGTAATGCAAAAAGTAGGGAGCAGGCCCCCATCCCCATCCCGGTGCATAAAACGGATTTATTTCAACAGTCATTGGAAGAGGAGGCGCATTTGCAAAATCATTCGGGTCGGTACTGAATTTGATTTTGTTGTATGTGAAGAATGGAGGCAGCGTGATATCATCATACAGTCCCATCCAAATTTCAATGTCAGAATTTGCCGGGGCATAAAACGGAAAGTACGATGCAGCTCCTCTGATAGAATCAATCCGCTGATTACCGCTGTTTGGTAAGTAGGCAACCAAACCAAAAAATGCAGGTTCAGTATTCGCCTGATTCATTTCATTACCGAAAATATCTTTTGCACCGGCATTAATCCAATTGGTAATCATTTTAATTTGTGATTTCGGAAGCGTATCGTAAAGAGGCATTCTTCCCAACACAGCATCGTCAGTTGTAATTCGTTCGTGCAACCAGCTCAGCGTTGTGTCGTGTGGCACTACGCGATAAGTAAAAGTTGAATCAATGTTGTTTTTTTTAACCGGGGCAAAAACCAAAGTGTAATAAGCGCTCTGCACGGTTCTGAAATCGGGTTCAAAATTTCCATCGTGACATCCGGGAACTGCGCACTTCACACTGATAATGTATGTATGAATTCCGAGAAATGAATTTGAATCAATTGGTGCATCGGGGATTCCGGTGTTATCATAATTAATGGTGTCATACGGATTTTCTCCAATAGTTCCCTGCAATGTTGTAACAGTTTTCTTGCAAGAAAAAATTATGGCTATACAAGCAAAAAGAACCAGAATTTTTTTAATCATATTTTTATCTTTCAGTTTTCAATTTATTTTTTTAAAATTAGTTTGCGTTGAACATTTTGATAACTAAAATACCTGCTAAACAAAGGCTTGCGTTAATACCTGTCCTTGTAACATGCCACCCGGAATCTGATCGTTAAATCCAAGAATGTGTGCAATAGTCGGAACAATGTCTATCGTTTGTCCAACCGGATTTCCGACACTTCCTAAAACTAAATTCTGATTCACTTTGGCAGCAGGTCCAACAATCAAAGCAAATACACGCCGCGAATTAGCATCAGATGTGTGATCAAAAGCACGCAACCCATTTGCATCATAAACATTATTCGGCAAATCATTTCTTCCATGATCAGGCATGCATATCATTATGGTATCATCGTGCAAAACAGGGTCGCTTTGAATTTTATCCCACAACCAACCCACACCATAATCAGCCTTGTGCATGAGTTTTAAATATCCTGTAAAATCAGAATGGCAAGTATCTAAATTGAAAGTGTTGATGACAGTTAATTCAGGATGGAAATTTTTTAAAACTTCCCATGCATATTGAATATTTATTAAGTCGCCGGTCATTTCATAAGCAGGCACACCCGCGGGCAATGGAAATTCAACGGTTCCGTTTTGAGTTCTGTTCAACACATCTTTCATGAACGCGTGAATGGATTCTCTGTCAGTTGAATTATTTATGATACCCGGAAGATCAGCCGCAGATTTATCAAAATTGCTATCTAAGAAATTTTTTATGGTGTTCAATCGTCCAACATCATCGGGTTGTAGTGTGAGCCCGTTGTTTAAATAATCCAAACCAATGTTTCCGAAAGTGGAATAGGGTCTGAAATAATTTGCACCAAACATTGGCCCATACATTCCATGCTTGCTGTAATTCAAAGCCGGATACGGCCCTAAACCTTCACTCATCCACCACGCATTAATTGCACTCTTTGCAGGATCAGTGTGACGGCGATAATATTCAAACACAGTTGGAAAATCGGGATTGATGGCAAGGTTGGTTCCAACATCAGTATAATTTCCTGTGATGGCGGCTGTGTGCCCGTTGTAATGACCGGTTGGACCTTGTGCATATTCCAACTCTTTAAAAAATGTGCCTTGCGAAGCCAATGACGAACCCTGAATCGGATTCCAGGGAGTGTAAAGTAAATTATTGGTAGGGGCTGCACCGGTAAACATGTTCTGCATCAGGTTCCCGGAATTAGCGCCTTGGTAAGTTAAGTAGGCTTGCTCAACCGATTCCTGATGGCGAACTCCTCCGGCAAACAAAACAAACACCACATGATTCACTACCCGATCACCTGTTGCAGCAAACAATCTTCCGGTAGGTAAAATATATGGAGCTAAAAATGTTCCAGCTGTAGCAAGACTTGCTTTTTCTATGAATGATCTTCTTTGCATTGTATTTTCTTTTTCGTGACTGTTTCTCTTTCCTTTAGGAAAAGATTAAGAGATGGGGATTTTAATAAAACATGTATTCGTTTGAAAGTGCGAATGCTGCGTACACAATTTCAGGGGTGATGTTGCTATCGTTCTGAATTAAATTTTTCAAATAAATTTTTTCGTACTCAGTTGGATTGCGTAAATAAAATCGCTGATAAGCTGAAGTTATAAATGAATTTAAGTCAGCGTTCATTTGTGTTTGTGTTGGGATAGAAATTCCGGGCAGCGTGAGAAATCGTTCGAGTATCATTTGATTCGCTAATCCCTTATCACCGATGCTCAGAATGGCTTCACCAATATTATTTAAATCGGAACCCGGAATATTTTGGTTGAACAAATCAGAAAATAAAATGCTGATGTATTGTAAGCTGCTCTTCTGTTTATTTTTTTCAGCGTTGCTGGTGTAAAGTGTAACAGGTGTTACTTCGTAATACACATTGTCGTAAACATTTTGTTTCAGTACTTCTTTTTTACAGGAAGAAAAGATAGTGATTGAAAAAAGCACAAGAAGAAAAATTTTTTTCATTCTGATTTAATTTTTGATTTTATAAAAATGATTTCCAATTATTTTCGACAGAGAAAAACATTTTTAATCTTTCATTTTTAATTTTTAATTTATTTCAAAATCCAGCGTACTCATCGGTGCTCACTAAATTTTTTATCATTGTTTTCCAATCAAGCGCCACATTTAATGCTTGCGTTTCCAGCCCCATTTCACTACTTGTTGGGTTTCGTAATAAATATTGCCGATAACATTTTCTTATAAAGCCTTCGGTAAATTCAGGTGAGCTCACCATAATCAATTCGTAATCTCCCTTGCTGGTTCCGCTTTGGTCAAATAATGTTGTTGATGCACCATCAACCATTGAACCTGCCAACTGCAATTCCGAAGTTGTAGGTGCGCGCAAATACAAATCATCAAAACATCCTTTCACAAAATTTTCGGTTCCCATGTTCACCTGATCATAAAAATAATTATCAAGGAACACCCGGTAAAATTCGCGAAGTGTGATTGTGTTACTCATTAAATCGTTCACACAGGTGCTTAGTTTATTAAATCGAAGTAATTCAGCATAATAATAAGGCAGGTTTTGAGTGAGGCCGTTTATTGAATCATAATAAATGAAATAATAATACTGAGTAACTTCATCATTAATGTCAACCGTATCAATTCCGTTAGTCATATCGGCACTGGTCAGATCGAATAAGCGATTGTAAAAATCACTGTTGTTCAATAATGAATCGGCAATTATTCTTCTTGAAGTTGCACTTATATTATTTGATTTTAAAAATATAAATTGATCATTCAGTTCTTGTGATGAAGGTTGGCGGCCAATTAAATCAACATATAATTTATTGATGTATAATTTTATCTGTAATTCTGAAATTCCATTATAAGGAGGCGGATTATTTCCGGTGATTGTGGTGTCAATATGATTATCAATCAGCAATGGATCCTTCTTGCAGGAAGAAAATAGGATGGAAGAACCCAGTGCAATAATGAAAGTAAAGTAAAGTATCTTGTGCATGCAGTTCGATGTGACGAAGGTGATTGAAAAAGGTTTAATGGCTGATAAACGAATGTTAAGTGATTGTATTACTCCGGTTGTTCAGGAGCAATAAATGTGATAACTGATTGCTGAGCATCGTGCGCTTCTTGCTGAACTGATGCAATTGATTTTTCAGCTGGATTATTTTCAAGTTGCGATTTTAACTGCACCAGAAATGATTTTACATTTTCTAAAGAGTTTACCATTTTCATTCGTTCCTGCAGTTCGTCACGATTCTCGCGCAGTTTAATTTTTGCTCCTTCAATGGTATAACCTCTTTCCTTAATTAATTCTTTAATGATACGAATATTACCAATGTCTTTTTTTGTGAAGAAGCGATCGCCTTTCGCATTCTTCTTCGGCATCAGAATGTTGAATTCGTTTTCCCAGTAGCGTACATTCGATACATTTAAATCAAACATGGCAGCCACCTCGCCAATGGTGTAATAAATCTTTTCGGGGTTTTTATCTTCTTCGAACATGGTGAAAAATTAAATCAGTATTTTGAATTGACAAATCCTTTTTTGAAAAAGGATTTGAACATCGGTCTTTTGAGTTGCCAACTATTATTCCAATTCAGGAAAATATGTTTGCATCTCTTCTCGTTTATTTTCATTCAACAAATACTTTTGTTAAATCATGAACAAAATTTTTATCCTGCTCATTACAGTTATTGTTTTCGGATGCAATTCAAACGAAAAAACTGAAGGCGACCCGAATTACAATGCGTCTTTAGAAAAAATTAAAAATGAAATGTCATTCGGTGAAGTCGAAGCAATTACTGGTTTGAATTACAAAGTTGAAGACCTGGGAAAATCTGAAACTGAAAACGGTGATACCTCACATCTTGTTCAATGGTTTTATGGAACCAATCAATCAGTGATGTTTACCAATGGAAAAGTTTCAGGAGTTGATTTGGATATGAAAGCTTCAATGGAAAAAATCCAACACATTATAGATAGTGCCAAAGCTGTTGATGGTAGCAACGGCGGAATTCAGATTCAACCGCAACAACAATAATTGCAAATGAATTTCGGAACTGTTACTGCAGAAATTATTTCGCAACTGAAAACTATTGTTGGAGAAAATTTTATTCTCACAGACGACGAAAACAAATTGCATTACGGTCATGATGAAACGGAAGATTTAGTTTTTAAACCTGCTGTTATTGTTCGCCCTGCTGATGCAAATGAAGTAAGCGAAGTGATGAAATTGTGTTTCGAAAATAATATTCCTGTTACACCACGAGGTGCAGGAACCGGTTTGAGCGGCGGTGCGCTTCCTGTTTTTGGTGGTGTGCTGCTGTCGATGGAGCGATTCAACAAAATTATTTTTATTGATGAAGAAAATTTTCAGGCTATAGTTGAGCCGGGAGTAATTACAGAAGTGTTACAGAACGCAGTGAAAGAAAAACGATTGTTCTATCCACCCGACCCTGCAAGTAAAGGTTCATGCTTCATTGGCGGAAACATTGCAGAAAATTCGGGAGGACCAAAAGCAGTAAAGTATGGGGTGGTGAAAGACTATGTGTTGAATCTCGAACTGGTTTTACCGAATG
>JAHEZG010000332.1 GCA_023251195.1 Chitinophagaceae bacterium
TGAAACCACTACCGGCGGCAATGCATTGAAATTTTATGCTTCAGTTCGATTGGATATTCGTCGCCTTGCACAAATAAAAGATGGCGATGAAGTAATTGGCAACCGTGTGAAAGTTAAAGTGGTGAAGAATAAAGTTGCACCACCTTTCCGCATGGTGGAGTTCGATATTATTTATGGAGAAGGCATCAGCAAGGTGGGTGAAATCATTGACATGGGCGTAGAAATGCAAATTATTCAAAAGGCAGGTTCATGGTTCAGTTACGATGGAAACAAACTCGGTCAGGGGCGCGATGCAGTAAAACAATTGTTGCGCGACAATCCTGAAATGGCTGAAGAGATAGAAGCAAAAGTGCGTGGTAAACTGATGTCGAACGGCACAGCACCTGTTGCAGAATTAGCTGTTGATGAAAAATAGTTATAAAAAATAGTTGGTAAAATAAATCCCGCTTCGGTTTTCGAGGCGGGATTTTTTGTTTTTAGAAAATATTATTTCATTATTTATGAGTAGAGCAATCTTAAAAATTTTATTTTGCACCGATGCACAAGCATGATGAATCGAATGATATATTTCAAATGGCTGCGCGGTTTGTCAATCATACCGGGCGCGATATTTTTTTAACCGGAAAAGCAGGAACAGGTAAAACCACTTTTTTAAAATTCATAAAAGAAAATACCTACAAGAAAACCGTAGTGGTTGCGCCAACCGGCGTTGCAGCAATTAATGCCGGCGGTGTTACCATGCATTCTTTTTTTCAGTTGCCGTTTGGTCCTTTTCTCCCTGTAAAATCAAGAGCATGGAATGAAAATGTTTCGGACCAATATTCACTGATAAAAAATATTCGTTTCAGTGCAGAGAAGCGCGAACTGATTCGTGAACTGGAGTTGCTGGTGATTGATGAAATATCTATGGTGCGTGCTGATATGCTCGATGCGGTTGATACGATACTTCGCCATTTCAGAAATAAATTATCGCAGCCATTTGGTGGTGTTCAGGTCTTATACATCGGCGATTTATTTCAATTGCCCCCTGTGGCAAAACAAGATGAGTGGAATTTGTTGAGTGAATTTTACGAGAGTCCGTTCTTTTTTCATTCGCAGGTAATTCAGCAATCGCAACCGCTTTACATTGAGCTGAAAAAAATTTACAGACAAACAGAAGGAACATTCATCAACATTCTGAATAACATCCGTAACAACTCTGTCACAAATACGGATTTAGAAATACTGCATGAAAAATATCACCCTTCATTTATTTCCCGTGATGATGAACACTACATCACCCTCACCACACATAATTACAAGGCCGATGAAATCAATTCCACACAGTTAAATAAACTCCCGGGCAAGTTGCATTTGTTTCCGGGGAAAATTGAAAAGGAATTCAGCGAGAAAGCGCTTCCGGTTGAAATGAATTTGCAATTGAAAGAAGGCGCGCAAATCATGTTCATCAAAAATGATAAAGGTGAAATCCGCCGATTCTACAATGGAAAAATCGGAACTGTAAAAAAAATTATCGGCGAAAAAATATTTGTTGTATTTCCGAATGACCCTGATGAATTGGAACTGGAAAAAGAAACCTGGAAAAATATCCGATACTCATTCGACCGTGAGAAAAATCATTTGAATGAAGAAGAGATTGGTACTTACACGCAGTATCCCATTCGGTTGGCGTGGGCAATCACGATTCATAAAAGTCAGGGATTAACTTTTGAGAAAGCAATTATTGATGCGGGAGATTCATTCGCTGCAGGGCAGGTTTATGTCGCTCTAAGTCGCTTAACCGGAATGGAAGGTTTGATTTTATATTCTAAAATTTTACCACAATCCATTTCAACCGACGAACGGGTTTTAGCTTTTTCAAAATCGGAATTGAATAAAGAATTGCTGAAAGAAAATTTACAGGTCGAGCAAAAAATATTTATCAGTCGCTCGCTTTTGAAATTTTATGAATGGGAAAAATTGGTGGAGACTTTCAATGAGTTCGATGAAGAATTAATCCACCGGCAAGTGACAGATAAGCATTCAGTGAAAGCGTGGGCGAAAGGATTAATAGAAAAAATTTCGGAGCAAAACGAAGTGGCTAAAAAATTTGTGTTACAGTTGGAAGGATTATTGGCAACAGCTGAATTTGACAATTACCAGCACCTGCATCACCGCATTGAATCTGCGTCGAACTTTTTTATCAACGCACTGAATGAAATTATTGCGCTGATAAAATTGCATCTGGAAGAAAACAAACTGAAAAAGAAAACAAAAAAATACCTGAGCGGATTGCAGACCCTTTTAATTGTTTCAGAAAGAAAAAAAATTCAACTGAAACAATCCATTCAGTTTGCTGAGGCATTGATGAAGGGAAGCAATGCAAATGATTTATTGGAACTGGTGGAAAAGCAAAACGAAATTCCGATTGATACAACTCAGTTGATTGAAAAAATAAAATCAACTAAGCCGAAGAAAGGAGATACCAATCGTGTGAGTTTTCAATTATTCAAAGAAGGAAAATCTATTGTAGAAATTGCAAAACTTCGTGAGTTAGCTGCGAGTACTATTGTCGGTCATCTGTTAACTTTTATTCCAAGCGGAGAAATTGTGGTTACTGAAATTTTATCGCTTCAAAAAATTGAACTCATTTTGAAAGTGATGGAAGAAACTATTGGTGAATCAAGCGCAGCTATCAAAGAAAAACTGGGCGATGAGTTTACTTATTCTGATATCCGCGCTGTGATGAATCATAAGAAATGGTTGGAGTCAAAAAATATTTCCAATTCGAAGGAAGTGTTTTAAACAACCATGGCTTGTCAGTCTGAGCATGTCGAAGACTTCATACAGTTTTCTAAATGGTAACTTTCAAAAAACGAAATCGTAAAGGCATCAAATACCTTTTGCCATGATGAAGCCCCACATTGAACTGCTTCCGAAAAATCTACTTAAGCTTAAAACAAAGACCACACTTCGATATTCAACTTACGGGTTGTGTTTTGCTTTACTGATTTGCTGTGGAATTTTTGCTTACCAGATGATTGGTAACAGCGAAATCGCCAGAGCAGGTCACAAAAAGAAATTTCACATATCACTTTTTGGAGGTGGAAGTAAAGGCGAAATTGGCGCCGCGGTGGAAGCTGAAGTAACTACAACAGAAGATAGTTTGTACATCGAATTCATGACCGTTGACCAAAATGAAATCAGAAGCGCAGTTTTGAACATCAGCGATTTTGGGAATGGAAAAGAGAAAGAAATTCAGCAGGCAAAAATTTTTACTGTTCAAACTACTGCCGGCTCAAATAATTATCGCCTGGCACTGGCTTTAAAAAACATTCCGGAAAAAGTATTTTTAGTAGCCAAGGTTAGTTTATTAACTAAATGTATTCAATCATCTACTGAGGTAAAAAGCAGTTTCAGTTTCGACCAGAAAACAAATTCTGTTACACTTTACAGATAGATTAGAAATAAATTAAACAAGAAAGCCTGTTCGGAGAACCGAACAGGCTTTCTTGTTTCAAAAGGAAAAATTTTATTTTGCAACCATAGCAGTAACAGAAAAACTAATATCAGCAGTTAAAGTCATTGCAGGAATTGCAGTATTGCAATAGCCTTTCAAAATGAAATTAAATTCAGATTGCTTGATGTATTCAGTCAAATCTGCAAATTGACTATCCTGAGAAATGGTGGTTAAACCTGTTTGAGGTATTGGTGATTTATAGGCAACCTTGGTTTCACCCAATCCTGCTGCATTAATATAAGAAACTAGGTATTCAATGCCATCGAATGTTTGTCCTGATGGAGTTGTAATTGTAAGGCTCACCGATTTCAAATCAATCTTTTTAATGTTCTGAAGAGTGGCGCCATTTTCATTCAATTTTGCTTCAATGCCGGTAGTGATTACCTGAGATGCAAAAACAGTATCAGGTGAACTGCCGGGTTGTGCTGGACTATTTAAAACAATTCCGTTAAGCGTTAAGTCAAATTTTTTCTCTACATCTCCTTTCTTACAAGAATTAAAAATCAAGCCTGAAGCTAAAGTCATCAGCATGACAACGAAATAAATTTTTTTCATGATTGTTGTTATTTGAAATCGAAAGTAAGAATAAAGAATTAAAACTCATCCGGTTTCTGATGAGTTGAAATAAAACGCGGATGAAATAAAAAAGGCAGCATCGATTCCGATGCTGCCTTTGAAATT
>JAHEZG010000043.1 GCA_023251195.1 Chitinophagaceae bacterium
GCAATGGCGAAAACACACAAACCGTAAATGATTTATGCCCTGATTCCACCTATGTAGTAATCGTTTTAGATCCGGGTTGTTCGGTTGATACTTTTACTGTTTTTATTCCTTCTGATTCGGTCACTGCCTCATTAACAAATGTGAGCAACAGTAATTGTTTTTCGCCTTGCGATGGAACTGCTACTGTGGTGGCAACAGGTGGTTCTCTTCCTTATACTTACCAGTGGAGCAGCGGACAAACAACTGCAACAGTAACCGGGCTTTGTGCCGGAACTTATACCATAACTGTGGTGGCAAATGCTTGTTCGTTTGATACTATTTCGTTTAGCATTACAGGTCCTTTACCCTTTGTTGTTACACTTGGAGAAGTTGATACATTGCTTTGTGCAAATAATTGCATAGCACAATCAGTTGTTTCTACTTCAGGTGGGTCTCCTCCATTTACCTATTCATGGAGCAGTGGAGAAACAACTTCATTTGCCAATTCATTGTGTTTCGGAAATCAATTTGTAATTGTAAGTGATCCGGGTTGTGCAACCGATTCAATTCCGTTTTATGTTGCTGCAATTTCCAACACTTCAATTTTAAGCACAGGAATTCAGAATACTACTTGTCATGATAGTTGTAATGGAGCAGCGGGTGTAATGGCGTCAGGTGGTATAAACCCTTATACATATTTATGGAATACCAACTCCTCCGATTCTGCAGTTCAGCAATTGTGTGCCGGGTTGTTTACGGTTTCTGTTACCGACAGCATCGGATGTGTGGTAATTGATACTGTTTTAATTTCTCAACCTCCAGCAATTGAAATTATTTCTGCTGTTACTGAGAGCCATTGCGAAAATGCCGATGGTCTGATTTCGGTAGTTGCTCAGTCGGGTGTGGAACCGTATGATTATATATGGAGTACAGGCAATACTGCACAAGTAATCTCAAGCTTAATTCCCGGAAGTTATTACATCACTGTTACCGATGCAAATAGCTGCCAGGTTATTGATACTGTAACACTTGTTGGTTTGTATCCATTGATTGAAACAAATAACGATACCTTAATCATTCTTGGAAATTCTGTTACCCTTCATGTTTCAGGTGCATTAAATTTTGTATGGTCTCCGGATTATAACCTGGAGTGCGATACTTGTGCAACCACCATTGCGAGCCCGACTTTTACAACTACTTATTGTGTTACCGGAACCGATTCGTTTGGTTGTAAATCAACTGTTTGTTTTGTAATTATTGTCAGTCACGATTGTGGTGAAATAAATCTTCCTTCAGCATTTACTCCAAATGGCGATGGACACAATGATATTTTCAGAGTACTTGGAAATTGTTTACTGTCTGTTCATTTAGCCATTTACAATCGATGGGGCGAATTGGTTTTTGAATCAAAAGATAAAAGTGTTGGATGGAATGGTAAATACCAGAATGAAGAAGCAGAAATAGGAGTTTACTCGTACTATGTTGAAGCCACCAATTTACTTGGCGAAACATTTTTACGAAAAGGAAATGTGACACTACTCCGATAAAGTTTTTATTTCCGACAGGGGCCTATTTACTTAACATTCAGAAAATAATCTTCAGCATTGCCTGTTCAGCAACTTCTGAAAATTATTCTTCCATTTAAAATAAGCAGCCATCATCAAACTCTGATTGACCGAATTTATTTTCGTCAATGGCTCAGTGTGCAGCAATGTTTTAACCTGAAGAATGATATTATCCCCGGTTTGTAGGAAACTGATTCAATAAATTTTTTATTAAATCCTTATGAATCGTAATGTCAACGATTTTTAATTTTATGTAATCAGCATCAAAATAATAATAGCCGAAACTCTCGTTGCTCTCACCCACATTTCTTGAACCCGAACCGCTGTCCTTTATAAGGTACCAATCCTTCCCGTTTTTTTCCAAATAACCAACCAGGTGCATGCCGTGATCATCAGTTGTTGTTCCGTTGCTGAAACGGAATTGTCTTGCATTTTCATCAATGTATTCCGAAGGGCAATCAAAAGAGGGAACCATGCAAACATTATTCATATTGAAACCGGGCTCGCTAACATCGCCGCCAATCGTAATGCTGTATCCGGCGCGTATTCCTCTTTTAATAATGGCCATAAAAGTATCGAGCGGCACATTGTAGTAACTGCTGTCGTGCCACCAATTATCAGGCACTTTGTATTCCATTTGTGTCCAGTATGGTTTTTCCATTAACGAAATAACATCCACATATTCATCCATATTTAATTTACAAACCTGCAGAAGAAAATCTTTTGGCGAATAATCTTTTTTCTGCCAGGTAACACTTGTAGGTGGTGTTCCGATGTAATGATTCAAAATTGATTTGATGGTTGAAATAACCTCTGTTTCATTCGAGGCATTGGATTCTTTTACACTTGCCAGGTAGTTTTTCATTTCGGTTACCATAGCTGAGTGATTGTAAATTTTAACATCGCCTGCATAACCCGGGAAATCTTCGTATGGCACACAACCGTATTCTTTGTAAACTCTTTTCACCGCGTTTGCTTCACTGCCTTCGTCAAAGTTGCTTTCGCCACGACTGTCAACAAAGCCTTTTGCTTTTTGCACATATTCCCAATACACGGTAAACAACTGCGATAACGATATATTTTGTTTCGTAATCCTGTTGATTTCTGTTTCGTAATATGAAGTAGTAGAAAAACTCCAGCAAGTGCCAGTAGCCCCCTGCGAAATAGGCACATTGCGCCATACAGTTGTGAATTGTGATGGCGAAGTGGGAACATCCATTCCGGCAACATCCATCTTAAAATATTTTTGTGTTTTGGGTGGAGCTTTTTTTTCTGTTTGTTCGCTTATGCCCCTCATAATTGTATTTTGATAGTAACCTGATTTATATTCTTTAAATACCGATTTGTCGCGACGGCTTTGTGCTGAAACGGTTGTTGAAATAATTAATAGTTGAAAAAAGAAAATTGAAAAACAGGCAAGTTTAATTTTTTTCATGGTTGTTTTTTTTAAGCGAAGCGAATGTACTTTCAATTTCTGAAATGCAATTACCTGATTCTGCGATTCGAATTGTATTAAACTTATCAGGTTCTCTTTACCCTACTTACTTTTGCAGCCCATGCGCGCCTTCTGGTTTTACCTTGCTTACCCGTTACTTTATTTCATTTCGCTTCTCCCCTTCTGGATGCTTTATGGGTTATCAGATTTTTTTTATGTTGTTCTGAAATTATCCGGTTACCGTAAAAAAGTTGTACTGACTAATCTTCGCAAATCGTTCCCTTCAAAAAGTGATTTAGAAATAATGCAAATCAGCAATCAGTATTTTAAATACCTGTGTGACCTTATATTAGAAACAATAAAAACAATGACTTTGAGTGCTGAACAGGCAAAAAAAAGATGTGTGTTTCATAACCCTCAATGGTTGGATAAACTTTATACTGATGGCAAAAGCATTATTGTGTTGATGGGTCATTATGGAAACTGGGAATGGGCAGGTCCTTCCTTTTCATTGAACACAAAATTTCAGTTGGTGGTTATTTATAGACCGCTGTCGAATCCGTATTTCGAAAACATGACAGTGAAAATGCGAACACGGCATGGAACAAAAATTACAGCAGTAAACAGCACCCTTCGCGATATGGTAGCCAACCGAAAATCAATTACTGCCACTGCCTTTGTTGCCGACCAAACTGCTACACCTGAAAATGCTTATTGGACAACCTTCTTGAATCAGGATACTGCAGTATTTACCGGGCCTGAAAAACTCGCAAAGAAATTTGATTACCCTGTTGTGTACATGAATGTGAAACGAATAAAACGAGGTTACTACGAAGTATTTCCTGAATTATTATTTATGCAGCCGAAGGAAACCAACGAAAATGAAATACTGGAAACATTCACAAAACGGTTAGAGAAAGAAATAACACTAAACCCCGAAATATGGTTATGGAGTCATAGAAGATGGAAACATAAAAGGCATTAGGCAGTTAACAATATTCAGTTCGTAGTTTATCATTGATTGTTATTACCCTCATTTGTTTTGAAATTGTTCCTGCTTTTTTATGTATTGTAGCAAGAAAATCAACTTCCTTTTATCCATCTCCAAAGGCTTGCATTTCCAATAAAAAAAATGTCAGAATCAATTGAACTTGTATCGGTCAACAATTCTTAAACTTAGATTTCCATATTCAGTTCATAATTCTATATTTGCGCCTCAATTTTTAAAACCAGCAATAGCAATGGACGCGATAAAATTTGTTCACGAGCAATTAACCCCAAAAAAAACATTTCCTGATTTTAAAGCCGGTGATAACATCACTGTAAATTATAAAATCATTGAAGGAGTAAAAGAAAGAATTCAGGCATTCCGTGGCGATGTGATTCAGAAAAAAGGTCATGGCGAAACCGCCACTTTCACTGTTCGCAAAATAGCCTCAGGAGTTGGTGTTGATCGTGTTTTCCCTTTCTACTCACCAAACATCGAGAGCATTGAAGTAAATAAAAAAGGAAAAGTTCGCAGAGCCCGTATTTATTACCTGAGAGATTTGAAAGGTAAAAAAGCTCGTATTAAAGAAAAAATGGTACTGACCGGCGACGCTACAAAAGCATAATTTCAAGAATACAATTCATTAAAAAAGTCCTCTGAATTTTCAGAGGACTTTTTTTGTTTTAGAGCAGCGCAAGATTGTTTTTCAATATTCAAAATAAATTATTTGCTCATCTCTGCATAAAATTTATAGAAGTACGGTATGGTTTCAATGCCTTTGTAAAAATTAAATAACCCAAAATTTTCATTGGGGGAATGCAATGCATCAGTATCTAAACCGAAACCAAACAAAATAGTTTTCAATCCAAGTATGGTTTCGAACGACGCGACAATAGGAATGCTTCCACCTTCATAACCAGGAAGCGGAACAATACCAAAAGTTTTTTCCATTGCTTTAGATGCGGCACGATACGCAATAGTATCGGTTGGTGTAATTACAGGTTCGCCACCGTGATGTGCAGTTACTTTTACAGATACTGATTTCGGCGCAATCTTTTTAAAATGTTCGGCAAACAGATTCGAAATTTTTTCTGAATTCTGATTTGGAACCAAGCGCATTGAAATTTTTGCATTGGCTTTTGCCGGAAGAACAGTCTTCGCGCCTTCGCCAATGTAGCCGCCCCAGATTCCATTTACATCAACTGTTGGTCTGATAGAAGTTCTTTCCAAAGTTGTGTATCCCTTCTCTCCTTCCACTTCGGAAAGATTCAATTCCTTTTTATATTCTTCCAAATTGAAAGGACTTGCGTTCAATGCTTTTCTTTCATCAGCAGATAATTCACGAACATCATTATAAAATCCCGGAATGGTAATGTGTTTGTTTTCATCTTTCAGTGATGCTATCATTTCGCACAAAACATTTATAGGGTTAGCAACTGCACCACCGTAAACTCCACTGTGCAAATCGCGATTAGAATTTGTTACTTCCACTTCCATGTAACTCAATCCACGCAAACCAACAGTAATACTCGGACAATCATTCGCAATCATTGAAGTGTCACTGATTAATACAACATCTGCTTTCAGTTTGTCTTTATATTTTTTCAGAAATGGATTCAGGTTTACACTTCCAACTTCTTCTTCTCCTTCAATAATCACTTTCACATTGCAGGGCAACTCATTGTTAGCAATCATTGCTTCAATTGCTTTCACATGCATATAGGTTTGTCCTTTATCATCACACGCACCACGCGCCCATATTTTTTCGTCACGAACAACAGGTTCAAATGGCGGTGAAGTCCATAACTCATAAGGATCTGCTGGCTGCACATCGTAGTGACCATACACTAACACGGTTGGTAATTTTGTATCTATGATTTTTTCTCCATATATTATCGGGTTGCCATCGGTTGCCATTAACTCCACATTGTTCATTCCGGCTACTTTTAGTTTATCGGCGAGGAACTCTGCTGCTTTTAACACATCACCTTTGAATTTTGTATCGGCACTTACTGAAGGGATTTTGAGAAGATCAAAAAGTTCATCGAGGAAAAGTTGCATATTTGTGTTTATAAATTCTTGTGTGTTTTCCATGTCAATAATTTTTTAGTGCGGCAAAGTAAATGAAACAGAAATTATTTTGAATGAGATAAAATTTAAATGGCTGAATATATTTGCGCGCCTTCTGAATTTTTGAAATGGGGAATTAGCTCAGCTGGCTAGAGCGCTTGCATGGCATGCAAGAGGTCGTCGGTTCGACTCCGATATTCTCCACCAAATTATAGAATTACCTGATTTACTTGGCCAAGATTGGATTTGCATTTATATTATGTGAATAGAATTTGTGAGTGATAAAACTTTGGCATGACAGAGATCCCCTCAATTACAATAGCAGATCTATTTTGGAGAATAGTTGAAAGCCATATCCAACAGAGGATTAAAATATTTTAATCCGATATTTTTATTGGCGCACTTTTTATTCCTGATCATTAACCTTATTGCTAATGAAATCATCAAAACCAATATTAAAAGATCGCACTATTTACATTGTAAATAATTCTAAATGTTATTTGCAAGTGAGAACGAAAATAATTTTGCCGGGAGGTGAAATTGCGTTTGACCATAAAAAAACAGATTTGAAAAAAGGTGAACAACTGGAGTTTTTAGGGGGCAAGAAATTTCCGGGATTTATGGTTAATTTTCCGAATGCCTACTATTTTATATTAGAACGAAATGGAATACTTTGGTGAATTTATGCCGCAGTTAAATCAAAACAATTTTGAATTGTATTTACATCTTCAACCAGCGTTGTTTATAGTTGAGAAATGAATCAAGGAGTTTCCATCCATAAATTTTGATTGCAACATTACCAAGGCAAGTAGTTTATCACATTGATGTTCCGCTCATTGCTTTTCAAGCAGATTAAAAAATATTTTAACCGATTCTGTTGATTACGGGTGCATGGAAAATATTCCACACTTCGCCTCAGTTTCTACAAATAATACCCAACATTAAATTCAGAATGGTATTTAATAAAATCAACACGAAATTTAATTATAAGAATGAAGTGTGGTTAATATGGATTAATGCAGATAACAAACAGTTTCACTGGAATTCAATTTGATTGCTCTGATGGATTGAGTAAATAAATTTCAACTACTAAAATATGAAAGATGAATTACAAAATGCAAGTGAATGGAAACCTGAATAAAATAAAGGGAGTTATAAAGCAAAAAGTTGCCACTCTTATAAAAAACGAATTGCTTTTTGCTGAAGGAAGAAAAGAAGTATTAATCGGGAAAATGCAATTAAAATTTGATGCTGCTAAAAACAATCCTCATAATTATCATTCGGTTCCGGTGGCAAAAAAAATTAAAACTTCTTTTGACCTGTTACCTTCTTTTGAATCTTTGATGACGAATAAGCATTTTTTGTTAAGAGAACGATTCAGTTCAACAACTTCAAACGAAAAAGCCTGAGGAATAAATTACAAATTAACCAGGGGTTCGAATACAAATTTATTTCTATCCGGTTTAAGCAGTTTCCCTTGATTGTGAAGTTCTAATATATTTTTCAGAATACTTAAATGGCTTAACAAGTATGATTTTGTGATGTACATATTGGCACCAAGCAAAAAAGAATCTTCAATATCCTTGGGGTTAGACGAAGTGGAAAGCATAATTACAGGAACATGTGCAAACTTTTTTTCGGTTCTGATTTCAATTAAACATTCCTGCCCGTTTTTGCGCGGCATATTTATATCGAGGAAAATGATATCAATTTCCCCTGATTCTGCTGTATTTACAAAACGAAATAATTCCTCTCCATTTGAAACAGTTGTAAGATCAGCGTTCGGATAAATACTGATTAGTGCTAACTCAAAAAAATCGCGGTCGTCTTCATCATCTTCAGCTAATAGTATTTTAACGAAAGGTGGCTTTTTAAAAATCATTCGGTGGAAATTTTTTTTGTCTTCCAAACTTATTCTATTAAGAGTGATCTAAAAAAAAATCACTCACAAATTTTCTTATCGGTCTTTACTTTGTCTGAAGAATCATAAATCAATAAGCAAATGGAATTATTTGATGCAATCATTAACCGCAGAACAACCAACACTGCATTTGTAAATAAAAAAATCTCACAAGAGCATTTAGACCTTTTGGTAAAAATGGCTTCACATGCACCCAGTCATTTCAATTCGCAACCGTGGAGGTTTATAGTTGTGGAAGAAGAAGATTGTATTAAAAAAATTGCAAAAATTGCCGGCAACTCCATGACTCAATTAATGGATGATGGACGATTCTGGAAGCAATACAGAAAATATTTCCGCTTCAGTGAAGAAGAAATTGAGAAAACTAAGGATGGAATTCACATTGATCATCTTCCGGCTTTTTTAAAACCTTTTGCTAAAACTATATTTTCTGAGGCCGGAGCAAAAATTATTTCCCGTTTCAGGGTTTCCAGAATTCTTGGCAATGATGAAGAAAAGTTAGTGGCAACTTCTCCCCTGTTGTTTGTGATCCTGCTCACAAAAGATGAATATAAAAAAGAAGAACTCTCCGGTTTTTATTCGGTGATATCAATGGGAGCTGTTATACAAACACTTTGGTTATCCACTACAGCAATTGGAATGGGCATGCAGTTTATTTCTACACCAGGCGAAATTCCTGAAAACTGGAAAGCAATTTCAGATATGCTGAATGTGCCGGATACTTTTGAGATGATGGCAATATTCAGAATGGGATATACTGATAAAAATATTCCACGCCCGGTCATTGATTGGAAATCATCACAACGAAAAGATATAACTGAACTAGCTTTTAAAAATAATTTCGGAGGTTCTTTAAAATAGAAATTCGCTTAAATGATTTGGTGGCATTATTGTGATGCTTATAAACTATACATTCAGTAATGAAAACAAATAAAGTAGTCAAATCAATTAAAGCAATAAAAGTACCTATGAAAGGAAAAAATATATTTAAAAGTAAATCCTTAAGAATAAAAATAAATTCAAGAGCTATTCCGAAAGGTGTAGATGTAAGTATTCCATTAGGGGCTTCATAAATATTATCAGCTAACAGGAGATTCTTTAATTCGACTAAATGGAATTTGAATTTTTGAATTTTTTTTTGTTTACTCCTTACATTATTTTTCAGTAATACGCTCACTGATTTTTTATTATATTTTTTAATTTGATGTTTTTAATAAAATTCCCCGCAAATTATCAATTACCATTAAATACCGGTAAAATTCAAAGTTGAAAATTGTTCACTTAACTGTTCGATGAAAGTCGAAAACACTTTATGTGTGTAAGTCACTTACCTAAGTGAGAAATTATTTACCCAAACAAACTTACCATTTATTAAAACCAGTTCAATTTCCCTCTGAAAATATTGTTGGCAGAATTTTTATATCTCTTCCTTTAAATTCTTAAAACAAAAACACAAACAAATGAAAACATCACATGTAGTAGCTGCTCTTGTTGCAGGAGCCGCTGCAGGAGCAGCAGTCGGACTTTTATTCGCACCGGATAAGGGTTCAAAAACAAGAAAGAAATTATCTGAGGCTGGTGCTGATTTAGCCGGAACGCTGAAAGATAAATTTGATTCAATGGTTAACAGCGCCCTCTTTACTTATGAAGAAGCAAAAGACGGATACGAGGGATTAAAAGACAAAGTATCTGACATAAAAGATAAGGCATCGAACGGCATACATCAGATTTCTGATACTGCTAAATCATTAACATCGAAATAAACCAGCTATCTGAAAACCAATAACAATGGAAGCAATTCTTAAAAAAGCCGGTGAGTATTTAGAAACCCGAATGGAAATAGTGCGATTGAAAACAGTTGACAAATCATCTGAAATTATTTCAACCGCACTTTCTGAATTGGTCATGATCATTGTTATTGGTTTATCAATTTCAATTCTAAGTGTTGGACTTTCTATTCTGATTGGTTCTGCTATCGGGGCTATGTATCTGGGCTTTTTTATTGTGGGTGGTTGCTACGCCTTTGTTGCAATTTTTCTTTTTGTATTTCGGAAAGAATGGCTCCGCGGATATTTCCGAAATCTTATGCTCGATAAAATATTAAGCTGATGAATAAGCTAACATCGGAAGAAAAATTGAAATCACTGATTCTCCTCGCTGAAGAAAAGAAGTTGCGATTGGAATATGAATTAACAGAGGATGCAAATGAATTAATTGAAAGCATAAAACCCGGCAACCTGATTAAAAAAAGTGTTGGTTCATTTATGCAATCGGATCATTTAAAAGAGAATGCCCTGAAAGCAGGTGCCGGATTAACTGCCGGATTTCTGCTGCGAAAAGTTCTGTTAAGAAACCTGAGGAAAACAATTTTTTCAGGTGTTGTTGGGTTTGCCTTAAACCAGGGAATAAATTATGTGGTGAATAAAAACAATGAAAAGAAATTAATGAAACGGGAATCAGAAAAGATTAATCACAATCTGAATGGAATGAAAAATAAAGAACTGACTGATGTTGCCTGATTTTTAAAATAAAATTTTAAATCTAAAAAAACTGAAACATGACAAAGTATTCAAAAAAGAGTGAAGACAAAGTTCACAAAGCAATGCACGAAATGAAGGAAGGAACTTTAAGAAGCGGCGGAAGTGGTAAGAAAGTAACGAACCCGAAACAGGCAATTGCAATTGGCTTATCAGAAGCAAGAAAAGAAGGAGCCAAAGTTCCTGCAGCAAAAAAACCTTCTGAATCAAAAAGATAAACTCCGATAAAAAATCATCATTAAATGCTGAATCAATTTTTAAAAAATAAAATTCTCAACCTTAAAAACAACTTTATGAAAGCAGTACGATTAATTCTCGCCATCATTTTCATGTATTCCGTTCTTTCCATTTCAGCCTGTAAAAATGCCGGAAAGGATAATATGTATAAAGATGATTCCACAATGACTGTTAAAGAAGAACAAAAAACAGAAGAGCAAATTCAGGAATTGAAACAGGAGAAAGAAGATGTAAAAAACAAGATGGATGCTACAGTCAAAAAGCTGGATACCCAAATAGATGAACTGAACATGCAAATTTCAAAAGCAAAAGCCAACGATAAGAAGGACCTTGAATTGAGAAAAACCAAACTTGAAAAGGACCGCGACAAATTCAAAAGAGAAATAGACGAGATACCAAACAAAATGGATAACGAATGGAAAGACTTTAAGCGTGCTGCGAATGAGGCAATTGACAGTGTACAGTCCTATCTGGATCTGAAATAAATTGACTCGTTTGATTACCTGAAGAAAAGTACTCTTTCTAAAATAAATAAAATGAAAACAACAGTTGGAGTTTACGATGATCATGAGCGGGCATTAGATGCCGCAAATTATTTAAGCGTTGCCGGGTTTGCGATGCAATCAGTTTCAATTATTGGTGTCCGCAATCATCTGGAAAATGATGAGAAGATATTAACCGATAAAAGAATAACCACAATGGTAGCGGGTGAAGTAGGTGTGGGTGCGGCTATTGGTTCCACAGTCGGGTTACTTACCGGGATTGGAATTATTGCAATTCCCGGTATAGGATTATTATTCGGAGCAGGAGCAATTGTGGGTGCACTTGTGGGATTGGATGCAGGATTAATTGGTGGAAGCATTGCCGCAGCCTTATCAATTGGTGCAATGAAATCCGATCATGAAACATACGACAGACATATTAAAGAAGGTCACTATCTCTTAATCGTGAATGGAAGTGATGACGATGCTGCTAAAGCAAAAGAACTGTTACTCAAGCATGATTTACATCTTGAACTCAAAATTCATTAAACTTATAATTATAATAATGAACACCATTTCCCAATCTGTAAAAAGATATTCAAAAGAAGTGCTGAGTGAATTTAAATCACTGCTCGTAAAAAAACAGGAGATTGCTGAGGCGGAGGCAGCAAAGTTGCTACAGGAACTTAATCGCCTTCGAGAAGAAGAAACAGAGGCATTTCGCTTTATGGAAACACCATCAGATGATTCGCCGGCGGAATTAAAAGTTGCACTTCAACGACAACAGAAAATTTTAATGGCAACACAGTTTGCATTGCAGCGAATTGAAAATGGAGTATATGGAATCTGCAGTGTTACAGGAAACCTCATTCCCGTTGAGCGGTTACGGGCAATTCCTTATACCACTGTATGTATAGAGGCGCGGCAATAATTATTTAAGCGCGATTTTAAAATTTGCATTGCAGCATATAACGATTTTATTTTTTTATTCAATGCCCTTTCCTTCCGGTGGTTGGCTGTCAAAAGGGTGAAACACATTAACCGTTTTTAAATAACTTGTATAATAAAATCCCCACAGTAACCGGGGAAATGACTTTGCATTTTCCTTTTTTATTTTACAATACTGTTTCAGCATTGTCTTATTCTTATTCAGCAGTGTTATCGACGCGTAAAAGATGTTTTAATATTTTCAGGGGCTTTTTTTGTTTAAAACATTTTATAAAAACAAACACAATGGACAGAAAAATCAAGTGCTTGCTGGTAGATGATGACAAAGACGATTTTGATTTTTTTCAAGATGCTGTCAATGACACAAATAATGAACATAGGAATTTATCCATAGAGCTGTCTTGGGTTAACAGCGCAGAAAAAGCGCTTCATAAATTAAATGGCAATGGAAATTTTATTCCTGATTACATTTTTCTTGACCTGAATATGCCCCTTCGTTCAGGGAAAGAATGCCTGACTGATTTAAAATCAATACCCACTCTCAAAACAATTCCTGTGATTATTTATTCCACCTCATCTGATCCTGCAGAAATAAGAGAGACCAAATCAATGGGAGCAAATGCTTTTTTAATTAAACCAATGAGTCTTTCAATACTCTCTGAAGCGCTTTACGATTATTTCCTGACTGGTAAATCGTACTTGTTTTTCTGATAAAAAATTTGTCCGGAAGAAGAATGTCAATTTCAACTGAATGAGATTTGTTTCTGAAAACGACAAGGGTTACATACTTTAATTCAGTTAACTTTACTTTTCATTCATACAGTTTTTTTATGGAATCGCACATTGTAAAAATCTTAGACACAGAGTTTATCAATATTAATGTCAAGCGTTTTGTGGTTGAGAAACCGAAGAATTATAAGTTCATTCCCGGACAGGCAACAGAAATTTCAATTAACAAATCCGGTTGGGGAAATGAATTGCGCCCCTTCACTTTTACATCGCTGAACGAATGGAAGCACCTGGAATTTACCATTAAAATTTACAGCGATCACAAGGGTGTTACCAACGAACTCGGTAAAACCAACAAGGGAGAAGAATTAATTCTGCACGATATATTCGGAGCCATTCAATACAACGGACCGGGTGTGTTCATTGCGGGCGGAGCGGGTGTTACACCATTCATTGCCATTATTCGTTCGCTGCAAAAAGAAAAAAAGCTGCAGCACAACTCTCTTATTTTTTCAAACCGCACTTCCGATGATGTATTTATGGATAAGGAATTCAGCGATTTGCTTGGAAATAATTTTATCAAAGTGTTTACACACGAAAATGTTATTGGCTTTCTTGATCACCGCATTGACCGCAATATGCTGATAACATTTGTGCACGATTTCGATCAGCACTTTTATGTGTGCGGACCTGATGACTTTGTTAAAAATATTAATTCGCTGCTGCTTGATCTTGGCGCAAAACCAAGTGCCGTTGTTTTTGAAAAGTAGAAACTAACGCTTTGTTACATCGCACAATAACATTAGCATATCATTTGTTGAAATGAAAGCATGTTGCACTCACAAATTATATCACTCTTCATTCTTGCAATACCCGTAGCATGTATATCATGGACATTTACACACGAAGAAATTTTTAAAGAAGTGCATAACTACTGTGTGAAGCGAAGTTTGAACGACAAGTTATTATACCGCAGAAAATTCTTTTACATGCTCAACTGCGAATATTGTTTCAGCCACTACATTACCATTGCCATTCTTTTTTTAACCGGATACAAATTATTATTTACCGGTTGGGTTGGCTACTTGGTTTCAGGATTTTCACTTGTTTGGATTGCTAATATATACATGGGGCTTTATAACATGATTCGGATTAACCTGAAGAAAGAAAAACTGGAAACAGAAATTGAAGAGCACCAACTGAAAGAGCAAACAAAAAAATAAAAGAAACTAACCGGTTACCATACAGTTACCAATCAACAGTTCACATTACGCATCCGGAATTTCGGGCTCAACCAATCTCATCAGTTTATCCAACGAATCCTGCCAGCCGAGGTAGCACATTTCTACAGGAATAGCAGAAGGAATTCCCTCCTGCGTTACTTTCAGGTCGGTGCCACCATTCACTTTTTTTAGCCAGACAGTAGTTATCATTTCTCCGGGCAAATTGGGATCATCAAATTTATCGCTGTACTTCAAAAATTCATTGGGTTTTATTTCCAGGTACTCGCCGCCGAATGAATGGCTGTTGCCTGTAGTAAAATTAGTGAACGACATTTTAAAGCCGCCTCCTACCCTTACATCCATTGCATGCACTGCGCATACAAAGCCGTAAGGCGGAATCCAGCTTGCCATAGCGCCTGGATTGGTAAAGGCGCGAAAAACTTTTTCGGGAGTTGCTTTCAGCACCCGGTGCAGTGCAATACTGTTTGATGACATAATGATTTTTTTAATTTGGGTTAAAATTAAAATTCCTGATTTTATTCAACAAGCGTTAAACCAAAAGTTTTATTGTAAGCAGTATCTGCGGAGCAACATAGCGTTTATATGGGTGTTGCCTCGCGTTGTTGTCTCCTGACCAACAATTATATTTCATTTTAAATATTAACAATGGAAATAATTCTCATTAATAATTGAGTTAACTAAATCGGTTTTTTGGGCAAGCGATCACCAACGAAGGAGACCTTAGGAACTGGTAAACGAAATAAGTTCAATTGTAACAGTCGCATGTTTAGTTAACAGTTAAATTAAATGCTTTATAAAACCACCCGGTATCAATTTATTGGTGCGGTTTTGTTTCTTAACTGTTCACTGCAAACGGAACACTTTATACTGTACCATCATAGCTATTAAAACAGGTGGTTTCATAGTTTTTGATTTTAAAAAATTTAAAAATGATTATCAATACCAAATCGAAATTCTTTTATTCTACCACAATTTTTTGTGTCATCCGTTTATTCGCAGTCTGCACTTCCAAAAAATAAATTCCTTTTGGCAAATCAGCCACAGTTACAGTTTGGTTAAACAAACCGGTTGGAAAATATCCTTCTTGTAGTGTTCTTAAATGATTGCCCAGTATGTTGTAAATATTTACCTGCACCAATGCTGCAACAGGCAATTGAAACTGATAAACGAGATTTGAAAAACTGATGTAGCTGTTCAAACTGAAATATCCAGATGGTTGCACCATTACGAATGCAGCACCGGTTACAGTAAAGTTTCCGACCATGCCCATGCTTACACCGTGTATGCTGCATTCATAATCATAGTTACCGGTCATGTTGACTACATAATTAAAAACAGGTGAAGCAGAATCAAGCGGTGCATCCCATGTCATTGCCCCTGCCGGAACACTTAACGAAGTGGTGGTATGATCGCTTACACCAGTCATCCACTGCCATTGTATGGTATCACCGGGGTCAGCACTGAAGGTGCCTGGAATGAAAGTAAAATCCTGAACAGTTACCACATGTATGGTGGCTTTTGTACTCATTCCCATCACTAACAGAAACGAGAATAGTATGTAAATTTTTTTCATTGTTATGAGTTTTATTTTTTAAATAAAACAAAAGAGGTGCCCTGCTGATTTACACTTAAAACCTTATCATCTGATTGTTTTCTGATGAAGTTTTTACTCACTTGATGGAATTATATCATCGGAAGTTTACGCACCATTGCTGAAATCAATGAGAAAGTACAGGCACGGTAGTTATATTATTTATTTTGAAAAGAACCTACAAATGAAAACAAAAGTTATTCTCACGGCTGATGTAATTATTGAAAACGAAGACGGAAGTATTGTGCTCGTAAAAAGAAAAAACAAACCCTACAAAAAGGAATGGTCGCTGCCGGGTGGCAAAATGGATGATGATGAAACCATTGAACAAACAGCAGTGCGCGAAGTGCGCGAAGAAACCGGATTGGAAATTTATCTGAAGAAAATAATAGGTGTGTATTCGCAACCTGATCGCGATCCGCGCGGTCGCTATGTGTCCGTTGCATTTCTCGCAAAAATTACCGGCGGAAAATTAGAAGCCGGCTCCGATGCAGCAGATATAATAACCACACACGATTTCAGTGAACGCAAACTTGCGTTTGATCATAATCAGATTTTGCAGGATTATACTACATCACTCACCAGTCAGGTTTGAAAAAAAATAAAAACAAAACAAACAATTCAATTATGAAAACACTCTTTACAATCTTTCTTTTTGCATCATGCTATCAATCGTGCATGCCCGGTTTTGCTCAGCAACCGAAACAAATAAATGCTGATAAAATAATGAACGACACAGCAGTGGTTTCAAAAGATGTGTCGGATGAAATTGCCATTTATCTGAAACAAAAATTAAATCTCGATAGCACCCAATATAAGAAAACAGTATCGGCATCAAATGCACTGGTAATGAAAGTGCGCGAAATCAGAAAAACAGAAACAGCCGATGTAAAAAAGCGCGAAGGAGATATCACCGCAGCTTTCAATGAATTTAATTTGGTGATGACCGGTTTATTAAAACCCGATCAGAAAAAC
>JAHEZG010000333.1 GCA_023251195.1 Chitinophagaceae bacterium
TCAGGTATTGGTTTTCGGTTACATATGCATCACGAATAGGAATCATCATAAATAATTCCCGCTTGCGGAAGGTGGATTCTTCTATGACTTTATTTATGCTTAAGTAATAACCATTTTTGTATTTATGAAAATCATATCCTTCGTTTCTGGCTCCAATACTATTTCGCGGAAGTATTTTATTGTTATTCCAGTAAACCAACGAATCGTTTACATAATATAGAATGGTGAATTGCGATTCAAATAAATTTTCTGCTGAATCAGATTTGCTTAAATAATTTCCATCTGTTTTTAAATTATCAGAATAGCGCTGAAATTTATTTTCAAGTTCTGTGATTTTTGATTTGGTACGGACAGCTGCTTTATGCAATTCATCTTGCGGATTATAAAATGAAGGAAGATAAAATGATAAAAATAAAAACAGCACCCCGAAAAAAATCAGAGCAAACGGAATCCAGCTTTTAAATTTCGATAATTTAAATTTCACGGAACCTGAGTCTTTGTTTTATTCCACAATTCATCCATTTCTTCCAACTTCATTTCATGCAATTTTTTCTCCTGTTCGTTTGCCATTTTCTCCATCAGATTAAAACGGGTATAAAATTTCAGATTCGTTTTTTCCAATGCCGCTTCAGGGTCAATATTCAAATAACGAGAAAGGTTTACCAATGAAAAAAGCAAATCGCCGAATTCTTTTTCTAAATTCTCCTTATGAATTTCAGTGGCGAATGCTTCTTCTTTGAATTCATTTAATTCTTCTTCCACCTTCTCCCAAACCTGCCGCTTGTTCTCCCATTCAAATCCAACTTGTTTAGCTTTTTCCTGCATGCGATATGCTTTCACCAATGCAGGCAATGAAACCGGTACACCTGCTAACAATGACTTTTTTGTCTTTTTTTGTTTTATCTGTTCCCAGTTTTGTTTTACCTGTTCTTCATTTTCAACAACTACATCACCGTAAATATGCGGATGGCGTTCAATCAGTTTTTCGCATAAATCATTCATCACATTGGCAATATTGAAATCGCCGTTTTCAGCAGCAATTCTTGAATAGAAAACAATGTGCAATAGCAAATCGCCCAACTCTTCTTTTAATGAAGGCATATCTTTTTGAGTAATTGCATCTGCCAATTCATAAGTTTCCTCAATGGTTAAAATGCGCAACGACTCAATGGTTTGTTTTTTATCCCACGGGCATTTTGTACGCAGGTCATCCATAATATTCAAAACACGCTCAAAGGCCTTTAACTTTTCTTCCATTCCAATGCTTTGCAACAAATGTATGATTGCGCATTTGATTTGATAATTTACAATAGAGAAATTAGCCACCATGATTAAAAAAAATTCGAAAGAAGTGAATTGCTACTGATTACATTTGCTCCACTTAAAAATAAAATCAATCACTTGGAATTATTCATCATCGTCGCATTATTAGCTATTGGTTGGTTGCTCGTTTATCTTGAAATATTTTTCATACCTGGAATTACTGTATTTGGAATTTTAGGTGGAGGAATGATGATTGCCGGTTATTATTATTCATTTTCAAATTACGGAAATTCAGGAGGATGGATGACAATAGGAATATCAATGGTGTTAATGATTGCATCCTTGGTTATTGGTTTTAAATCTGGCTTATGGAATAAGTTAAGCTTGAAAGAATCACTGGAAGGAAGCAGAATGAACGAGTGGGAAGCAGGTAGCGTGAAAGCAGGCGACATTGGAACTGCGGTAAGTAAAATTGCTTTATCAGGAACTGCTCGTTTTAATGAAGTAAATTACGAGGTATATTCTGAGGGTGAATTTATAAATCCACATACTGCGATAGAAATTGTAAGAATAGAAAACAGAAAAATAATAGTTCAAACCAAAAAATAAAAACACATGGAACCAGTAATGATTGCGTTAACCGCGCTCGGAATTTTTGTCTTTATCTTTTTATTTTTTTACATCATTCCGCTCAACCTTTGGATTACTGCCATTTTCAGTGGAGTTAAAATAAGTATTGCCAATCTGATATTTATGCGTATTCGTAAAGTGCCACCATCATTGGTAGTAAATGCTTTAATCAATAGCACCAAAGCCGGATTAAAAGTTACCAGTAATGATGTGGAAACTCATTATCTCGCCGGTGGAAATGTAAATTCAGTTATCCGTGCCATGATATCGGCTGATAAAGCAAACATTGCATTGGATTGGAAAGCAGCAACAGCCATTAACCTCGCAGGTCGGGATGTGCTGGAAGCTGTGCAAATGAGTGTGAACCCTAAAGTGATTGATACACCACCGGTAACTGCGGTTGCAAAAGATGGTATTCAATTAATTTGTCGTGCACGAGTTACTGTTCGAACCAACATTAATAAATTAGTTGGAGGAGCAGGAGAAGAAACTGTTTTGGCAAGAGTAGGTGAGGGAGTTGTAAGTTCTATTGGTTCAGCATTGTCACATAAAGAAGTTTTGGAACATCCTGATTCTATTTCGAAAGTTGTTTTGGCAAAAGGATTGGATGCAGGAACAGCATTTGAAATTTTATCAATTGACATTGCAGATATTGATGTTGGAAAAAACATTGGTGCTTACCTACAAATGGATCAGGCGAATGCCGATAAAAATATTGCGCAGGCAAAAGCTGAAGAGCGCCGCGCCATGGCAGTTGCATTGGAACAGGAAATGAAAGCAAAAGCACAGGAAGCAAGAGCAATGGTGATAGAAGCTGAAGCACAAATTCCACAAGCAATGGCCGAAGCTTTTCGAAGTGGAAACATGGGCATAATGGATTATTATAAAATGAAAAATGTACAAGCTGATACTGAAATGCGTGAGAGTATTGCGAAGCCAATTCCTAAAAAGGATAGTTAATTTGTTCATTCGTTCCTCGATTCATTCGCCAATATATATTCTGTGTGAACGCTGGGACTCCGTGCGATTTTTTTTTCAAATTGAAGTTTCACAAACATTATTAAAATAATAAAAGAAGCGAGAGTAAATTCTCTGATTCTCAAAATGGTTTCTTATTATTGCGCTCCCAAATAAAAATTGGCCCTGTAGCTCAACTGAATAGAGTATCTGACTACGGATCAGAAGGTTCAAGGTTTGACTCCTTGCAGGGTCACAAAAAATTAAAAAGGGGTTCATTTATTTTTATGAAACCCTTTTTTTTATTTATTTCTCTTATCAATTATATTCTCTTATTTTAAATTCAACGATGAAATTATTTATCTGTGTTATTTCAATATTTATAATTTCTTGTACACCATTGCATAATATATATAAAATTCAATCTGACAGGCGAATTGAAAAAACTGAAGACCTTAATTTTACGGGTGAAAAGGCTTTAACACAATGGTGGTATTATGATTGTGTATTTGAAGATGGTTCAGTATTGGTTATTCTTTTTACACCCTACAAATGGTGGGACGAAACGGTAAATTATCCAGCTAATAAATCGCTATTTTATTTAAGTTATATGAAAGCGAATGGTGAAGTAGTAACCAGTCAAAAGACTATTGATGTTTCGGAAATTGTTTATTCCAATGACAGCATTAAGTCTCCATATTTTGAAATAATCAGAACACATGAAAAGCAAAATAGAAGTTATACTGTAAATTTTTTTCTGGATAGTATTAATGGTTCAGTTAAAATCAACGCTTATGAAAAGGCCTTTTCACCATTTCCGAGAGGAAGTATGAGCTCAACAATAACACAACTATTTAAAAAGAATGCAAAGGGTTTAGCCTATCGATATTCTGCTCATGTAACCGAAGGAATTGTTAAATGCAAAATTGAACTTAAAAAAATGGTGATTGAATTATCCGGTAAAACTTATCATGAGCAGGGTTGGTTCACCGGTCGTCCTGATCAAATGGGAGATGGATGGGTATGGTTTCATTTTGTTTCAAAAAGCATGAATGTATTTGGTACGGCTGGAAAATTCTTCTGCCTTGAAAAAAATGGAAAGTGCATTATTGGTGGCCTTGAAAAAAAATGTTTTTTTTCAGAAATGACCTATTCAGGTACTCAGAAAAATCTATTAATTGGTGGAAAGCTTATCTTAAATTCAAAAAAACTATCTTTTGAAATTAGTCCAGTTGGAAAAACAAGCTATACGCTAATTTGTCTTCCATCTGTTGATACCGACCAACTGTGGGGAACAGTATTGCAGGAGTCTGGTA
>JAHEZG010000334.1 GCA_023251195.1 Chitinophagaceae bacterium
GTATGAATAAATAAAATCCTGCAACAATGATGAATGGAAAAAGCGAAATCAAAATTCGCTTTACTGAAGTTTCTTTATTCAACCACCAGGCAAGTGGCAACCAAATCAATAGAAGAATCGCTTGCTCCTTTGATAATAATGCAAGAGCAAAAGCGAACAATGAAAAAATTAAATACAACACTTTTTTCTCCTTCAATAATTTCATCCAGAAGAAAAAAGTAGCGAGAATAAAAAGTAGGCAAAGAATTTCGTCGCGGCTTTTAATGTTTGCAACTACTTCAGTGTGCGAAGGATGAACAACAAATAATAATGCGCCACCAAAAATTATTAACGGCGATAGCGATGGAAATAAAAGATAAAGTGTAAACAACAACAACACACAAGTCACTGCATACAACAATACATTCATGATGTGCCCGAAGGTTGCATTGTTTCCAAACAACTCGTGTTCAACTGCGAAAGTGATTAACGAAAGCGGGCGGTATCTTCCACCTGTTAAATCACTGTTTCCTTTGTTGTATCCGTAGAAACTATCCTTCGTCAGTAAATCAGGAATGCCGGCTATTCCTTTTTGCACAACAGAGTTTGATTGAATCACTATTATATCATCGTAAACATATTCATGATTGAAGGTGTTTGCATAAAGTCCAATGGCAACAAAAAATAAAACAATGGCCTGCAAATTTTTATTGCCGAGAAACTGATTGATAAAACCGGGTTGCTTTTTTTGAGAAGGAATTTTATTCACAGCGAGTAAATATAAAAGTGTTTGCAATTCATAGTCAAAAACAAAAAGAGCTTTCCGGTATATCGGAAAGCTCTATCAATAAATTTATTTCAAAAATAATTTCTTTATTCTTTTATCATTCCCATTACCCAACCGATAACTCCACCGGCAAGAGTTGAAAGAACAGTGCCGACAGCAATGTCAATTAAAGCTCCGTTCATGGTCATTAAATTAGAAGTGCCATACATAATGAAATCGTTTCCGGCATTCATCAATAATCCAACAACAGCTCCCATAAAAAGTCCGGACATTAAGCCATCATGTTTCGACCAACTGAAAACAACGGAGAACAAAAATCCCCACATCAGATTGCCGAGAAAAATTATTCCCAAGCTCATCTCTTCATCTGTCTTTTCAACTCCGGTTGCAGTGCCCATGCCCGCAGCCATCAGGTCTTTAAATAAAATGCCGTAGAAAAGCCAACCCAATAAAAAGAAGGCAACACTACCTGCGATGCCTCCAATTAAAATTTTTTTCATGTTCATTTTGTTTTGATTTTTTGGATTAAAAAAATTGTGATTTCGAAAGGTAAAAATATTCTGATACCACGATAAGAAATTTTAAACACACTTTGAATAAACTAAAATTGTTATGAGGCAAATACAAAAAATCCGAATCAAGATTTGATTCGGATTTTTTACTGGTCGGGGTGACAAGACTCGAACTTGCGACCCCCAGCACCCCATGCTGGTACGCTAGCCAACTGCGCCACACCCCGATGATTCTGATTTGATGATATGTTGATTTGATAATTTGATGATGAACTTAAATCCAAATTATAAATCCACAAACCGAATTTAATGGGGGCGACAAAAATAAAAATCTCAGGCACAATTCATTTCCCTCAGTTCCGTTATTTTCGCCAAACGATTTTAAATCATAAATCGTAACTCTAAAATCTAAAATCAGTTTTGGCATTTCTATATCCTTCGTTTCTCTGGGCTCTCCTCGCTATAAGTATTCCGGTTGTTGTTCACCTGTTTAATTTCAGACGGTACAAAACCATTTATTTTCCGAGCATCCGTTTTCTGAAAGAAGTGCAGCAGCAAACCCATTCCACTTCGCAGTTAAAACACTTGTTGGTTTTACTCGCTCGCATTCTTACCATTTTATTTTTAGTTGCTGCATTTGCACAACCATTTATTAAACCAACAGAAGGCGTGGTGAACAATGGAAAAAAAGCAATCAGCATTTACATTGACAATTCGTTCAGCATGAATGCACGAAGCGGCGATGTTCCATTGGTAGAATTAGCAAAACGCAAAGCGCAGGAAATTGCTTCGGCATATTCACCTGACGATGAGTTTCAATTGTTGAGTAATGATTTTGAGGGGAAGCAGCAGCGATTAGTAAACCGCGACCAGTTCAAACAATTTCTCGAAGAAGTGAAACCTTCTCCGGCATCGCGAACTATTTCGCAGGTAATTTCGAGAGAAAAGGAGTCGCTTGCGCGTTCGCAGTCCACGCAGAAATACATTTATATCATTTCTGATTTTCAAAAATCAACTTCTGATTTACAGAATATTCCGGTTGACAGTAACACGAAAATTTATTTCATCCCGCTGAAATCTTCCGCACAAAAAAATGTAACAGTTGACAGTTGCTGGCTCGAAGCTCCGGTGCAAATGGTGAATCAACCCGCGAAGCTGCATGTGAAAATTACCAACTATGGCGATGAAGATATTGCAGATGAAAGAATCACATTAAGAATCAATGACGAAATAAAAACCATTGCTGACCTTAATCTCGCAGCGAATAGTTCTGCGGAAGACACGCTGGTATTTAATATCACTCAATCCGGGTGGAACAAGGGTGAATTACAAGTGAGTGATTTCCCGGTTTCGTTTGATGATTCTTATTTCTTTTCATTTAATGTGAAACCACTTGCTGCTGTTTTACTAGTGAACGGAACGAGCAGCAATGTTTTTCTCGATGCGCTTTTCAGCAACAGCGGTTTGTTTACCACTACATCTTCTTCGCTTAATCAATTGGATTATGCTTTATTGAAAAGTTACGATTGCATTATTCTCAATCAACCCAACAGCATTTCTTCGGGGTTGAAAGAGGCACTCACACAGTATGTACAGAATGGCGGAAATCTTTTACTCGTTCCCGACCCCAATAATAATTTACAAAGCATCAACGATTTTTTACTCAGTATGAATGCTGACCAACTGCAACAGTGGTTGAAACAAAGCAGGCAGGTAACAACAATTAATACGAAGATGAATGTGTTTGCGGATGTGTTTGGCAAACTGACCGGAAACATAGCGCTTCCGAAAACTTCCGGATTTTTTGTGATGACGCAAAGAACACAAAGCCCCGCTGAAGCATTAATGAAATTCAATGATGGTAATAGCTTGTTCACGCGTTACGCAATTGGTAAAGGAAATTTTTATCTCTCATCAGTTCCATTTGATAAGAGTGTAACAGATTTTCCTTTGAATCCGGTTTTTGCTCCGTTGTTATTTAAAGTGGTTGTGCTGAAGAATAATAGTCCTTCGCTTTCATACACAATTGGTGATGCAACAAACTTTGAAGCAGAAAATTTTAGTGCTAGTGAAAAAGAAATTTATCACATGAAAGGAAGCACACGCGAATTCATTCCTGCACAACGACCACTTGGTAATGAAGTGATGGTGAATTTTGGAAATGAAATCAGCGAAGCAGGATTTTATAATTTGTATTTACCTGACACTGCAAATCATTATTGGTTGGGATTTAATTTCAATCGCAAAGAATCGAATCTCACCATTTTAAATTCCGATGAAATAAATAATCAGGCGGCAAGAATTAAAGCACAGGTGGTTTCGAATGCAGATGCTGACCTTTCGGCTGTGATATCGGAGATGAACCGTGGAATTGCGCTCTGGAAATATTGCATCATGCTTGCTTTGCTTTTCATTGCTACTGAAATTTTGTTGCTTCGTTTTTTAAAGTAGATAACTGCGTTAGTTGTTGCAACTTTCATTAACTCTTTTTCTTGCTATCTTGCGCCCATCATTAAAAAACGCTTTCATTTTTCAATGAATCTTTTGCTTCGAGGTGTTACAGTTGTTGATTCCAATTCAAAATATAATCAGAAGCAGACCGACATTTTTATTAAGGATGGAATTATTTCCGCCTTCGGAAAAAAAATAAAAACAGAAGGAAAATTTAAAGAGATTGATTGCAAAGGTTTATTCATTTCTCCCGGTTGGTTTGATATGCAGGTTTCGTTTTGTGATCCGGGTTTCGAGCACAAAGAAGATATTGAGAGTGGAGTGAAATCTGCTGCTGCCGGTGGTTTTACAGGCGTAGCTGTTTTGCCAGATACAAATCCGTCGCTTCATTCGAAATCTGAAATTGAATACATACTTAATCGTGCAAAAGGAAAAAT
>JAHEZG010000044.1:0-4965 GCA_023251195.1 Chitinophagaceae bacterium
ATAAAGACAACTAAAAACAAAAGGTAAAAACACAACAATAAAAAACGGGCAATAAAAAATTTTATCGCAGTTATAGTTTTTTTAAACTGAGTTGGTGCTATTTCATTTTCAGCGTACCCTGTTGCAGAAATAATTTTCAACGAAGTATAAAATGAAAGTATAACTGTCTCTAACCAATACAGATAAAAAAACATAAATACCGTCCAACCGCCGGTTGCATAAAAGTAAAGGGGCAGAAAATTAGCAGCAATAAGAATGGGAATATAAATTCGGTTGCGTGGCTGGATGGCTCTCACTATTAAATTTTTTTAGTTCAGAAATTTATTTCCTTAAATTTTTTGATGAATTCAATTTTGCAATAAACACTTGTTTGATCTACTGCAAAATCCTTTGCCTTTAAATTTTTTATTATCACTTTTTGCCAGGCAGTGTTTGGGAATATTTTAATGTATGTTTCTTTCCTTGCAGCATATTCACCCTCAACATTTGAAACCACTTTTATGGGTAAATGAAATTCCTGTACATCTGATTTCCATTTGTACCAGAGTTCAAGGTTTTTTCCTTTTTGCTTTATGCTGTAAGTAAAAACCGGTGCTGTTGCATAATGCAGGTATTGATTAAAGAACCAGGTGTAATCAATCCTGCATTCATTATTTATATATTGAATCAACTGATCGGATGAAATACATTTTAAAGCGAATTGTTTTTGAATTCCTTTCAGTATTGAAAAAAATAATTCATCGTTTGCAATCATGTTTCTGAATGTATGAATCACCCATGCCCCTTTGAAATACTGATCGTTATCGTCGTGTTCATAGTTTACGCCATACAAACCAATGATTGGCAACTTATCCTGAATGTCCCATTTCTGATTCAACAGATACGCTACCGAAGTATCGTATCCCCTTGTGCATTCTTCATACATCGTTTCCGAATATGTAGCAAACGATTCATGAATCCACATGTCTGCTATGTCCTGACAACTTACATTATTCCCCCACCACTCATGGGCTGTTTCGTGAATGATGATGTAATCAAATCCCCATTTATTATTCTCAAAATTATTTCCGTATGCCACTGCGGTCTGGTGTTCCATTCCCCAATAAAAACTCTCCACTAATTTATATCCATCGCGAGTGAATGGATATTCGCCAAAAACCTTTTCATAACAAGCCATCATGGTTTTCACCTGCTGAAAATGCTGTTTAGCTTTCCATTCATTTTCGTGTAAAACATAATAATCGAGTGAAAGTTTTGAGTTGTTGCTTCGAACGAAAGTATCTGTTACCAATACATAATCAGCTAAATTGAAAGTAACATTGTAATTGTTTATCGGATAACTGACTTTCCAAATCCAATTGGTTGTTTGATCTGTTAAATCAGAATGATTAATCAATCTCCCATTACTTACGCAGGTTAATCCGGTTGGTGCATTGAAAGTTATTTTCATACTGTCGGGTTCGTCGCCCAAGTATTCTTTCGTAGGCCACCACAAACTGGCGCCTGTTCCTTCGCATGCCACACCCACCCAATCTTTTCCGTTAGCATCTTTCTTCCATACAAAGCCACCATCCCATGGAGCATTTTTGGCACTGATCGGAGTTCCTTTATAGGAGATAAACAATTTCCCGGTGTCGCCTACTTGCTGTTCATTGGGGAAAGTAATAAATACCGCATCAGCAATTCGTTTGTATTTTAATTCCTCACCTCGAAATAAAATTTTTGTAATATTTAAGTTGTTGAATAAATCAATTTGCAGTTCAGTAAATTTTTCCGCGGTATGAAAATAAATATTATTAAAACCATCAATGCTTTTCTTCAAAACATTTACACGAACAAACAAATCATAATAATAAACATCGTAACAAGTGCGCTGCGGTCTAAGGCTTCCACGCAATGAATCGGCCAACGAGAATTTTTGATTTTGTGAAAAAGAAATTGTTGAAATGGAAATGAATAAAAGAGAGAGTGCAATGATTCTGAAATTGATTTTCATGGATTCAAATGTAACAATGAGATTAAATTTAAAAGTGTCTGTTAATAGTTTAAAGCAATAGTTAGAATATTTTAATCGGTTTCAATTTTATTAATATTTTTACGAAAGATGAGGCAGCTACTTTTCATTTTATTTATTCTGCAATTTTATAATCAGCCGAAATTATTGGCACAACAATATCATCCTTTAGTTGTTGATGGAGCAAAATGGAATGATATTTTTTTCTGGAATAGTTATTTTTCAGGAGGTAATTCTACCTATATAAGGAAGGGATATAGTTATACTTTATTAAATGATACCATTATAAATTCAAATTTATACAAGCTAATTTCTTATCAATTAACTTGGTTTTATTCAGGAGGTAGCGGTGGATCGGAAGTATTTGCAAATTACGACCTCACCATTCCTGGAAATATTTTTGGCGCGTTGAGAGAAGATAGTTTCTAAAGAATATGGTTTATAAATTTTTTTGCAAATCCGTCTGCTCTAAACAATTATTATGGCTTTTCTCTACCGGCAGATACAGAAATTCTTTTGTATGATTTTAATATTCAACTTCAAAGCATTACACCTATGGGTACTGTAATATCAATTGATTCAGTAATGTTAAATGATTCAACTTATAGAAAACGGTATAATTTTCTACCTGCACAAAACCCTTACTATTTAAATTTATACAATTATTGGGTTGAAGGTATCGGAAGTTCATTGGGATTATTTGCCCCTTTTTCATTTAACAATTATACCAACGGTAATTTATTATCATGTTACAATCGCTATAACGAAAATCTTTTATTTATTCATTCAAATTTTAATAACGGCTCATATAATTTTTTAACTGCAAATGATAATTTATTTACTTTCCTGAACTGTGATTCCATTTTTTGCGATTGCCCTGAAGTTAGTGGATTAAATGAAATTAATTCCAACCCAAATACAATAAAACTTTTTCCAAACCCCGCAACAAATCAATTAACTATTCAAACTAAATTATTTTCCGGAGATGTAATTGAAATTAAAGATTTAACAGGAAGAATAATTTTATCTGAAAAATCCAGTAAGAATATTACCTCCGATTATTATACAATTGATATTCACAATTTGCATTCTTCCATTTATTTTTTTTCAGTTAAACATATTGATGGAAGTTGCTCAGTAAATAAATTCATAAAGGAATAATTATGAATTATATAAGATTACAATTTTGAATTGTAAAAATATTCAACGGTTTTAATCGTCAGCCTTTTATTCTTACATCCCCCTATGCATCAATCGCGCTTTGTTCCTGTTCTCATTTTCATTGGTATTTTATTGTTGGTTGACATTTACAGTTTTCAGGCTGTGCGTTTACTTTCCTCTTCTTTTTCAGTTTTCTGGAAACGGTTTTCTTATTTTTTATTCTGGGGTTTAAGTGCATCATCCATATTAGTAATAGGTATTGCTACCATGAGCAAGTGGCAGGAATGGCCGAGTGGATTGAAAACCTATTTATTCGCCACCCTATTTATTTTATTTTTCACTAAACTAATCATCAGCATTTTTTTATTGACTGACGATTCGTTGCGCGGTGTTCGTTGGGTGGCGCAAACCATCAGTCCATCAAAAACCAACGAAGGAATTTCACGATTAAAATTTATTTCGCAAGCGGGATTAATTGTGTCAGGATTATTTCTTTTCAATTTTGTTTATGGCATGGTAAAAACAGGATTTAACTACCGTGTTTATCGAATTAAATTAAAACTGGCAAACCTGCCCGATGCATTTATCGGAAAAAAAATAATTCAGATTTCAGATTTGCATACCGGTTCATTTGTATCAACCTCTCCCATTGAGCGGGCAATAAAAATGGTGAATGAAGAAAAAGCCGACATCATTTTTTTTACCGGCGATTTAGTGAATGACCGATACGACGAAGCGCTTCCGTTTAAAAAATGTTTGAGTTCCATACACGCGCCACTTGGTGTTTATTCCATTTTGGGTAATCATGATTATGGTGATTATTATCAATGGGAATCTGTTGAAGCAAAAAAGCAAAACTTAGATAAACTGAAAGCATTGCACAAAGAGTTTGGCTGGAAACTATTATTGAACGAACACATTCGAATTGGCGCACCGGGAAATGACATTGCATTAATTGGTATTGAAAACTGGGGAGCGCTGCACGGCTTTGCAAAATATGGTGATTTAGAAAAAGCATATGCAGGATCAGAAGATGCGCAACTGAAATTATTATTATCGCACGATCCATCGCACTGGGATGCGCAAGTGAATACAAATTACAAAGACATTGCTGCAACTTTCGCAGGCCACACCCATGGTTTTCAGTTTGGATTTGAAATTCCGGGAATAAAATGGAGCCCCGCTCAATGGTTGTATAAACAATGGGCAGGTTTGTATGAAAACGGAAATCAGAAATTATATGTGAACCGCGGATTGGGTTTTCTTTTTTATCCCGGCAGAGTGGGCATTGCGCCAGAGATTACTGTTTTTGAATTGGAGAAAGCCTGAGTTGATTTTTGAGTTTTGATTTAAGATTTAAGAATATTTTTTTGATTGATGATTTTTTATTTGTTAAATAACTTTTTTATTCAATCAATTTTATGCAACCACGATTCTAATTTTCATGAAAGCGTAATACGTTTACTTCATTTACAACCAGATAATCATTCATTAAAAATGTAAATTGCGCCACACAAAAATTTATTCAATGAAAAAACATTTTCTTCTTATTGCACTTTTTTCTGTTATCTGTTTCAATGGATTTGCTACTATGCAAACAGTTACAGTTGGTAATAACTTTTTTTCTCCGGTAAATTTCACCATAATGCTCGGCGATTCGATAAAGTGGGTATGGGCCGCCGGAAATCATACTACAACTTCATCCTCCATTCCTGCCGGAGCCACAGCCTGGGATCATGTTATAGCTTCTTCATCTACATCGTTTCTTTATGTTCCTAATAAAGTTGGAA
>JAHEZG010000044.1:4975-16655 GCA_023251195.1 Chitinophagaceae bacterium
TACACCGCATATCTCAATGGGTATGATAGCACAATTTACAGTAGCCTGTCCAACCCCTGTAGTTTCAATTACAAATCCGCTTCCTATAGTGGTTTGCTCAGGCACAACAGTTTTATTAAATTCATCAGCAAGTGGAGGTTCACCCTTTACTTATCAGTGGCAATTAAGTACAAACGGTGGAGCAAACTGGAGTAATGCAAGTGGAGCAACCAATTCAAGTTATGCAGTTGTTGCAACAACAAGTTTGCTTTTTTATCGTGTGGTGGTAACTAACAGTTGTCAGAATACAGGAGCATCACAAGCGATATCAATATCAGTTCAAACAATTGCCATTGGTGTTACTCCATTTCAAAGTACTGTTTGCGCTGGTGGTTGCACTACACTTGTTGCTGCTTCAACAAATGGGGGTACAATAGCCGGAACCTATACATGGTCTCCAACAACCGGATTAAATGCAAGCACAGGAGCAACTGTTGTTGCGTGTCCGGCAGTATCGACTACTTATACTGTAACATTTGTTTCAACTATTGGATGTTCAGGCACCGCGAATGCTTTTGTTGGTGTAAGTCCACCAATCAGCATTGTTGGAATTGCAAGTGATTATTCAATTTGTACAGGAACAACCACACAATTGAATGCTACCGGTACCGGCGCAATAACTTATTCGTGGAGTCCAACTACCGGGTTAAGCAATCCTAATATTTCAAACCCTCTTGCAGTTCCAACATCAACTACTGTTTATACAGTTACAGGAACAAACTCAAGTGGATGCACAGGTTCTGATACTGTAAAAATTACAGTGGGTTCGGCATTTCAATTATCACAAACACATGTGAATACAACTTGTGGCTTTGCAAATGGAAGTATTGATTTAACCGTAAACGGCGGCACATCTGTTTACACTTACTTATGGAGTAATGGTGCAACCACACAAGACTTAACAAATATTCCAGCAGGTGGTTATGCTGTGACTGTTACAAGTGGAGCTGGGTGTACAAATGTTTTAACTATGAGTGTTACAAATAGTGGTGGACTTATCTTAGTAGAAACCCATCAAAATGCTACTTGCGGGAATTCAAATGGAATAATTGCTGTTTCAGTTTCGGGGGGTACAGCACCCTATACTTTTCTTTGGAACAACGGAGCAACAACATCTTCAATTTCGAATTTGACTGCTGGTACTTACATAGTAACAGTTACAGATTTCAATGGTTGCACATCAGCCATCTATGCAATCATCGCAAACTCCGGAAACCTTTCGTTATCTGAAACTCATATCAATGCGTCATGTGGCAATGCAACCGGAAGTATAAATCTTACTGTAACAAACGGAACAGCACCATTTACCTATTTATGGAGCAACAATATTACTACCGAAGATTTAACCGGTCTTGGTGTTGGTACATACACTGTTACGGTCACCTCTGCTTCAGGCTGTACCGGCACATTGAGTATAACCATTTCAAATCAACTCCCTCCAACGCTAACACAAACGCATGTAAATGCTTCTTGTGGTAATGCAAATGGCAGCATTAATTTAACAACAACACCAGCCGGAAATTATTTTTATTTCTGGAGCAATGGTGCTTCAACAGAAGACATTGGAAATTTATTAGCCGGAACTTATACTGTAACAGTTTATTCAACCGGTGTTGGTTGTGTATCAACTTTAACAATCACCATTCTGAATGCCAACAGCGGAACACTTACTGAAACACATGTGAATGCATCGTGTGGCAATGCAAATGGCAGTATAAATTTATCCGTTTCGCCAACTGGCAATTATAATTATTTATGGAGTAACAGTGCAACTACTCAAGATATTAATAATCTTCTTGCCGGCACTTACACCGTAACTGTGAGCAACAGCACAGGATGTTCTAATTCATTATCTGTCATAATATCCGGTACCGGTGCTCCAGTTATAATTGCATCAGCTGCAAATGCAAGTTGTGGTTTAAGTAATGGATACATTGTTACAACAGTTTCAGGTGGCGCACCACCCTATACTTATATTTGGAACAACGGATCCACAACATCTATTCTTCAATCAATTCCTGCCGGTGTTTATTCTGTAACAGTTTATGATCAGAACCAATGCTCCGGAACTTTTACAATTACAGTTGGAAGTACGACCAGTTCACCGCAAATTTCAATTCAAAGCGGCACCGTAACTTTTTGTTCGGGAGGTGGCGCAGTATTAACCGTAACACCATTAGGCAATTCCTATCAATGGACAAAAAATAATTTAAACATCAGCGGTGCTACAAATAGCACTTATACAGGTGCATCAACCGGAACTTTCAGATGCATAGTTACTTACACCGGTTGCGGTGCATTAACCAGTAATGGCATAGCACTCACAAAACTTGCTACACCAACAGCAACAATCACGGCCAATGGACCTACCACTTTTTGTGCCGGTCAAAGTGTTACATTAAATGTAAATGTTCAAAGCGGTGTTACTTATCAGTGGCGAAAAAACAATGTGAATATAGCCGGAGCCACCAATAGTTCTTATATCGCGACAGTTGCAGGAAGTTATCGTTGTTATGTAACCAAGACTGCAACCGGCTGCTCAAAACTTTCAAATAGCATCGTGATAACTGTTAATTGCCGGCTAGAAGAAACTAATTCTACTACTTCAATCAGTTACTATCCAAACCCATTTACGAATGTATTTACACTGCAACTTAGCGCAGTATCAAATGTTGAAGTTTACAATGTGCTTGGTCAAAAGAAAATAGAACTGAAAGAAGTTACCGGAGAAATATTAATTGGTCAGAATTTACTTCCCGGAATTTATATTTTGGAAGTGCGTGAAAACGAAAAAGTGATTTTATCAAATCGAATAGTAAAGGTTGAATAGCAAATTCAAAAAAAAGAGAGGCTGACTAATTTAAATTAGTCAGCCTCTCTTTTTTATTTATGAAGCGAAATAGTTTGACTGCTATTTACAGTAAAAAAAATCGTTTAAAAAATTTACGCCCATGGAGCTTTACCATCTACAACTACTCCCATGCTACGGGCAGTACCCGCAACCATTTTCATAGCTGATTCAATGGTGAAACAATTTAAGTCAGGCATTTTGTCTTTAGCAATTGCTTCAACCTGTGCCCAACTTACAGTTCCAACTTTATTTCTGTTTGATTCTTTACTTCCGCTTTCAATTTTAGCAGCCTCTAACAACTGCACAGCAGCCGGAGGAGTTTTAATTACAAAGTCAAAACTCTTGTCTTTGTAAACGGTTAACACAATCGGAAGAACTTTTCCCATTTTATCCTGCGTGCGAGCGTTGAACTGCTTGCAGAATTCCATGATGTTAACACCCTTTGCACCAAGTGCCGGTCCGATTGGAGGAGCAGGATTTGCCTGTCCGCCTTTCACCTGCAGCTTTACATATGTTTCAATTTCTTTTGCCATTTCTGATTTGAGATTTATGTTTATGAATTAATGATTTCTGATTTTTATTTGAAACTGCCAAGTCATCTGAAGGAAGCTCCTTTCGGAATTCAGCTGACGAATCAAATAATTATCAGGCTTGTTTTTCTACTTGTACATAATTTAATTCTACCGGAGTTTTACGCCCGAAGATTTTCACATTCACTTTCAATTTCTTTTTTTCTTCATTCACTTCTTCCACTAATCCCATAAAGTCATTAAATGGCCCGTCAATAATTTTCACAGTTTCACCAATTAAGAAAGGTTCAATTGCTGTTTCGCCTACACCTAGCATTTCATCCACTTTACCTAAAATTCTATTTACTTCAGGTTTACGAAGAGCCTGTGGCTTATTATTATTTCCGGTTAAAAAATTAATTACTCCGGTAATGTTTTTTATGGTCTGAAGCATTTCACCTGTCAATCGGGTTTCATCTGCTTCCATTAAAATGTATCCAGGAAAGAAATTCCGCTCCTTGATAATTTTTTTTCCGTCCTTGATTTTATAAATCTTCTCCATCGGAACCAACACCTGTGAAATGATTTCGCTCCACTTCGAACGATTGATTTCACCCTCAATGTATTCCTTGGTTTTGCGCTCCTTTCCACTAATAACGCGCATCACATACCACTTCTTTTCGTCGGTCATGGTTGTCATTTAAAACGCTTTGTAAAATGTTCCAAGAATCAGGCTTGAACTTTTGTCCATTCCAAAAACAAGTAATGCCATTATCAGAGCCGCAACAGCTACCACAATTGCACTGTTGGTTAATTCATCCCATGTTGGCCATGATACTTTGGTCATTAACTCGGAGTATGATTCCTTAATGTATAAACTTACTTTATTCATGATGTTAAAGTTTGCACGGGTGGAGAGACTCGAACTCCCAGCCAACGGTTTTGGAGACCGCTACTCTACCAATTGAGCTACACCCGTATTCGAGTTCAAATGTAAATTTTAATGAGTTGGTTTTTAAAGAAATTTTATGATGAATTTCTAATCCCCATTAAAACCTTCGGGTTTAAAGTAAGAAGCTTTGATGAACTTCGAACTTTAAACCCGAAAATTTAAACTTCAATTTTGTATTATTTAATAACCTCAGTCACTTGACCAGCACCTACGGTACGACCTCCTTCGCGAATGGCGAAACGAAGTCCTTTTTCCATAGCTACAGGAGTGATGAGTTTAACAATGATTGACACATTATCACCAGGCATAACCATTTCAATTCCTGCCGGTAATTCGCATTCTCCAGTAACATCTGTAGTTCTCATGTAGAACTGAGGACGATACTTATTAAAGAATGGAGTATGACGGCCACCTTCCTCTTTTGAAAGAACATACACTTCACATTTGAAATCAGTGTGAGGAGTAATAGAACCAGGAGCACAAACAACCATACCACGACGAATGTCATCTTTTTCAACTCCGCGAAGAAGTAAACCAACATTATCGCCGGCTTCACCATCATCAAGAATTTTACGGAACATTTCAACACCTGTAACAGTTGATTTTAATGAAGCATCCATAAGACCAACAATTTCAACAGGATCTCCTGTATGAATTGCTCCTCTTTCGATACGACCTGTTGCAACTGTTCCACGGCCTGTGATCGAGAACACATCTTCAACTGGCATTAAGAAAGGCTTGTCCTTTGCCCGAGGAGGAATTGGAATTTCAGTATCAACTGCTTCCATTAAATCTTCGATAGCTTTAATTCCTTCAGGATCTTTATTCAAGGCTTTCAAAGCAGAACCACGAATGATTTTGATTTTATCACCATCGAATTTATAGAAGCTAAGCAATTCGCGAACTTCCATTTCTACTAATTCAAGTAGTTCAGGATCGTCAACTAAATCGCATTTGTTTAAAAATACAACCAATGAAGGCACTCCAACCTGACGGGCAAGCAAAATGTGTTCACGGGTTTGAGCCATTGGTCCATCAGTAGCAGCGATTACAATGATAGCACCATCCATTTGGGCGGCACCTGTAACCATGTTCTTAATGTAATCGGCGTGTCCAGGACAATCCACATGCGCATAGTGGCGATTGGCCGTTTCGTACTCAACATGCGCTGTATTAATAGTAATACCTCTCTCTTTTTCCTCAGGTGCTGAGTCAATTGAGTCGTATGAACGCTTTTGAGCAAGTCCTTTGTTAGCTAATACTTCCGTGATAGCGGCAGTCAAGGTAGTTTTACCGTGATCCACATGCCCGATTGTACCGATGTTAACATGGGGTTTGGTCCGTTCGAATTTTTCTTTTGCCATGCTTGTGTTGTTTAATTTGTTGTGATTGTTTTAAAATTTTGATTAAGGTTTTACCCTTGCGCTAATAACCGGATTCGAACCGGCAATCTTTCTTAATCTTTCAATTAAGTCTGCTCTTCCACTGAGCTACATTAACATTTTTCCTTTTCCCTGCTGATGAGCCAATGACCAGAATCGAACCGGTGACCTCATCCCTACCAAGGATGTGCTCTACCAACTGAGCTACATTGGCTTAAAAAATTAGAGCGGGAGACGAGACTCGAACCCGCGACCCTCAGCTTGGAAGGCTGATGCTCTACCAACTGAGCTACTCCCGCCTGATAATTTTCATCCAAAAGAAATCACGAGAATGATTTTCTTTTTTTAATTTTTCAAAAGAAGTGAATGAATTTTTACACTTCGTTTTCAAAGAACTTTTTATGCTGAGCAAAAAAACTATTTCAACACAATCAAGTGGGGAGAGAAAGATTTGAACTTTCGAAGTCGTAAGACAACAGATTTACAGTCTGCCCCATTTGGCCACTCTGGAATCTCCCCATCCTTTTTCAATGAGCCGATGGAGGGATTCGAACCCCCGACCCACTGATTACAAATCAGTAGCTCTGGCCAACTGAGCTACATCGGCTTTTCCCAATGAAATCTGAGATTAAAAAATGAAAAAGAACACACCAATTCTCATCCCTGATTTAAAAAGGTGTGCAAATATAATATTCCACTCTACATATAAAAGTGCAATGGAAAATTTATTCGTGGGTTTCTTTTTCCTTGTGTCGTTTTATCTGACGAAGTATGTTTTCAAATGCAGAATCAACAGATTCTTCAAAGGCTTTACTAGTCTCTTCCGAAAACAAAATCTTCCCCGGAATACTGACTTTTATCTCTGCAACCTTATCACTAACCTGACCATTGCCTTCCAGTTTCAGGTAAACTTCTGCTCCGATTATTTTGTCGAAAAAATTTTCCATCCTGCTCAATTTTGTATTGATGAATTCCAACAATTTTGAATCAGCATCGAAATGGATTGAATGAATTTTGATGTTCATATTATTAGGTTGTTTTATTTTATGAAAAAAAATATCAGGCTTTAGGATGTGCCTGCTTGTAAATGTTTTTTAATTTATCAATTGTATTGTGAGTGTAAACCTGAGTAGCGGAAAGATTTGCATGGCCAAGTATTTCTTTAATTGCATTAATATCAGCTCCGTGATTTAACATGTGGGTGGCGAAACTATGCCGCAATACATGCGGACTCTTTTTTTCGACAGTTGTAAGTTCTTGCAGTTGCTGGTTAATAATCCTATAAACCAAACGGTGATAAATATTTTCTCCTTTATCGGTCAACAATAACATTTCAGTTTCAGTATTGAAATTCCTTTTCCTCATCTTCAAATATTCCTTCAGCAATTCATTTAATTCTCTTCCAAACGGAATAAGTCTTTCTTTGTTTCCCTTACCTAAAACTTTTATTGATTGATTGTAAAAATCAATATCAGAAATTTTCAGATTCACCAATTCATTGAGTCGCATTCCGGTTGAATAGAATAAAATCAAAATTGTTTTGTTTCTGATTCCTTCATAATCATCAGCATACTCAAAAGACGAAATGAAATCCTGAATATTCTTTTCTTCAACAAACACCGGAAGTCGTTTAGAAATTTTTGGCGACTGCACCTTTTTCATCGGGTCCTTTTCCAATGAACCTGTTTTCATCAGAAATTTAAAAAAAGATTTTAAAGTCGATATTTTCCGGTTGATACTTCGCGCATCAATCTTTGCTTCCATTAACGAAACAAGCCAGCTGCGGATTTGTGTATGCCGCACCTGGCTTGCAAGATTTTGTTCGTAAATTTTATTCAGGTAATCCGAAAATTGCTGCAAATCATTTTCGTATGCAACAATTGTATGATTGGAATATCTTTTTTCGAATTTTAAATAACTGAGGAAATTGTTATAATCCATTCTTCACTTTTGCCTAAATCAAATTTACCAATTCAATTTATAAAACTGAAACTGTTTTTAATAACGGCAATACTTTCTGACTATTATATAAAACAGAAAGATGTTAAAGAATTTTATCCGCCTTCAGCCTCGCGAATCATTTTATCGCGATAGACGGCTTTTTTTACCTGTGTGCGTGCGGCAACAGATTTTTTTGTAAAGGCCTGACGACTTCTCAATTCCTTGATAGTCTGGGTCTTTTCAAATTTCTTCTTATACTTTTTTAAAGCTTTGTCTAATGAATCGCTTTCGCGTGTGTCGATGATTAACATTTATTTTACCTCCTTTAAGGGCGACAAAAATAATTGTTCAGGCCTGTAAAACAATAGGCTATCAATTTATTATATTTTTTACTTTAATAAGCCAAAAATTGATTCAATCATCGACTGCCAACTGAATCTTTTTTTTTCTTGCAAAACGCCTGTTTTTAATGCGGCTAAATTTTCAGATAGAAATGATTTTGCTATTGCATTAGCAATACAAATTGAAGTTGGTGGAACAACATATCCCGCTTTTCCATCCGGAACAATTTCAGCCAAGCCACCAACTTCAGTTACTATCATTGGAACATTGAACTGATAAGCAACCTGAGTAACTCCACTTTGTGTAGCGTGACGATATGGTTGAACTACCAAATCAGCAGCGGAGAAAAAATATTTCACTCTTTCATTAGGAATAAAATCTTTTAATAGTATAACTCTTTCACGAAGATTTAATTTATCAATTTGTTCGAGGTAAGGTTTTTCATCTTCATAAAATTCACCTGCAACTAATAATTTTATCGGAAGCGCCTTTATTTTTTCATCAGCCATGGCATCCAATAAAATATCGAGGCCTTTGTACTTGCGGATGAACCCAAAGAATAACAGGTAACGAAAATCTGAAGAAAGATTTAATTCTTTCAGTGCTTCTTCTCTTGTTACCGCTTCACCGAAATTATCATACAGCGGATGTGGTTGAAGAATAGAAGGCTTTCTTTTATCGAACTGTTTAAGGTCTTCTTTCACATTGGCAGACATGGAAACAAATCCATCAACCGGTTTAACAAAATATTTTGTGAATACATTATCCCCGATTCTTTTTTCGTGCGGAATAATATTATCGAGAATGGAAACAACTTTTGTGTGCTTATTCCTTTTCGCTCGGCGAAGAATTGTTCCGAAACATGGCCCCATAAACGGCAACCAGTATTTTACAATAATTAAATCCGGTTTCAGGGTTTTTATTTCATTTCCTATTTTTATCCAATTGAAAGGATTGATGGAATTGATTCTTGCTTTTATATCTAAATTTTTTGGTGCTGCCTCGGTACTGAATTGTGATTTCCCCGGAAATAAAAAGGAAGGATACTGCAAAGAGAAACTGTAAACTGTTACCCTATGACCTTCTTCTTGTAAAGCTTTTGCCAATCGCTCGTTATAAGTTGCTAATCCGCCACGCAAAGGATGTGCGGAACCGAGAATAATTATTTTCATTGCTGTAAAAACTTATTGAAGATTCAATTGCTTCTCCACTAAATAATGATTTCTATCGTGTGAACTACGCGAAATTAATTCGGCAAGAAATCCAGCTACAAAAAGCTGCACTCCTATTATCATGGACACTAATGCGAGATAAAAAATCGGCCGTTCGGTCATGTGAAATTCCAACATAAAGAATTTCGCATAGGTGAGATAACCGGTTACAATGAATCCGAATAAAAATGAAAGTGAACCCAGCATCCCAAACAGGTGCATAGGTTTTTTTCCGAATCGTGTTACGAAACTGATGGTGAGCAAATCGAGGAACCCATTGATGAATCGTTCCCATCCGAATTTGGTTGTTCCGTATTTGCGCTCGCGGTGCACCACTTCTTTCTCTGTGATTTTTGTAAAGCCCGCCCATCGTGCAATCACCGGAATGTAACGGTGCATTTCGCCATACACTTCTATCGCTTTCACCACATCTTTACGGTAAGCTTTGAGTCCGCAATTGAAATCGTGAATTTTTATTCCGCTCATGCGGCGTGTAACACCATTAAATAATTTTGAAGGAATTGTTTTCGAAATCGGGTCGTGTCGTTTTTTCTTCCATCCGCTCACCACATCATATCCTTCTTCCACAATCATTTTATAAAGCGCCGGAATTTCGTCGGGGCTATCCTGCAAATCGGCATCCATGGTAATAATCACATCGCCTTCTGCTTTAATAAATCCTTCGTTGAGGGCGGCGCTCTTTCCGTAATTCCTTCTGAACTTTATGGCTTTGATATTCGGCTTACTGCTACACTGCGACTGCACAAATTTCCACGAATCATCCTTGCTTCCATCATCAACCAGAATCACTTCATAAGTAAAATGATTTTCGTTCATCACCTTTTCAATCCACTGAATTAATTCAGGCAGCGATTCGGCTTCGTTTAAAAATGGAATGACAATGGAAAGCTGCATTGCTAGTTAAAATTCAAGTTTATGATTAAGTGAATATTTAAAATTTGAAAACGAGAAAATTTATTCCGGCGCTTGTAACTCATTATTCTCCCTTTTCATTATTGCGGCTGAAATCAATGAGAAAATTGCACCCATAAAAATGCTGCCAATTACAACCCAAGCAACCATCCAACCTGGTGTCATAAATTCTCTTGTGTAATTCATTGCTATTTCAATTTGTTCTTCACTTTGACCACTATTAAGCATTTCATTTTCAATTTGTGTTAATATTTGGTCGGTTAACTCAGGTGCTATGAAAGAAAAGAAAATGTAAGTATAGATTGCTGTAATAATTCCAACTAAAAACAAAGTCAGAAATCCAAATTTAAATGCAGTCCCGAAGTTTACATATCCACCGCATTTTTCATCGCGGTAAACCTTGGTGGCAAAAATTACTCCTACAAACATCAAAATATAATTTATCCAACCGATTGCCTTGTTTGTGCTCATACCAGCCATATAAACTATTATGGAAATGGTCACTAATGCGAATGAAATTATCAATCCCCATTTGACTATGAGACTTAACATTTCGGGTTTATTGCCTTTATTAATGTCAATTGATTCGTTATTCATAGTTGTGTGAATTGATTGTGATTGAAAATAGCTACTGCCTTTCCTTTTAATTTTTTATTGAGTAATGGTGAGTTACTTGATTTCGATTTATTTTTTTGAGCAGAAAAAATCCATTCTTCAGTCGAACTGAAAATGGTAAAATTTCCTTCCGCCCCTTCAGCAATTGTTGGAATGGTTAAGCCAAGAATTTTTCGTGGATTGATAGAAATTTTTTCAATGATTGTTTCTAACGAATTGTTTTTTCCGATTGAAGAATTCGTCAAAGCAAATGAAGTTTGCAAATTAATTGCACCAAAATCTGCATACTCAAATTCGACATCTTTCAATTCAATGTTTTGTGGCTGATGTGCAGAAACTATCACATCAATGGTTCCGTCTTTCAATCCGGCTTTCAACGCTGTTACATCTTCCTTAGTGCGAAGCGGAGGATTTAATTTGAAATTAGTATGGAACTCTGCCAATTCTTTATCATCGAAAAACAAATGCATGGAAGAAACACCGCAAGTCACCTTCACTCCTTTCTTTTTTGCAGCACGAATTAAATCAACTGAACGCGCAGTAGAAATTAAACTAAAGTGAACGCGACTCTGCGTGTATTCGGCTAAATAAATATCGCGCACCACCATTAATTCCTCTGCGAGCGATGGCATTCCTTTCAGACCGAGATTCGTGCTGATCACACCTTCGTTCATGCTTCCTTCGTGCGACACATTTACATCATCAGGATGAGAAAACACTACACCATCAAACAACTTCACATATTGCAATGCGCGCATCATTACACCCGAATCTGTTACAGGATTGCTTGCATCTGAATAAGCAACGGCGCCTGCGTGGTGCATATCGTAAATCTCAGCGAGCTCTTTTCCTTCACTCTTTCTTGTAATAGCACCAAGAGCATGCACATCTACAATTTTTCCTTT
>JAHEZG010000335.1:0-3367 GCA_023251195.1 Chitinophagaceae bacterium
TTAAGATCTGATGTAAAAAGTGCTTACTATGAAATGGTAAAAACTTATTACGGACCATCAATAAAAGATCCGAGTAAACTGAAGGCAAGTGAAATTAATGCGTTGGTGTTTCACCTTCCAACCAATGCTAAAAACAAATTGTTTCAATACACACTCAGTGATCTGGAAGATGTAAATAAAGTAAGCGACGAAGCCATTGGTTCCATTGCCAAACAAATGACTGATAGTTATTCGTTGCTCGATCAGCTTTCAAGAGACAAACGATATTCGTTCAGAGATTTTGATATTGATTTTTACTGGGTACCCGAAGAATATCTTCCATAAGCATGAAAAGTATTTTCTCCATCAAGAACTTGGTTTGTTCGTATTCAGGCAAACCGGAAGAAAAAGTTTTGGAAATTGCTGAACTGGAAATACCGGAAGGCAAGCTCACATTTTTACTAGGTTCATCAGGTTCAGGTAAAAGCACCTTGCTTGAGACACTGGGCATGATGAATAATACCATTGCATCCGGAACTGTTAATCTGAATTATAATAATGAAGGAATAGAACTACATCATCTCTGGAATGAAAACAACGAGTCCGAAATTTCTAAAATAAGAAAGCGCCACCTGAGTTTTATTTTTCAGAACACCAACCTGATGGAAAATTTTACTGCGTACGAAAACATTTCGCTTTCGCGCATGATAAAAGAATCCACTGGCGAAGCCGAAGTTATTGCCGGAGCGAAAGAGCTGATGAAGAAAGTGAACCTGCCGGAAAATGAGGTGGATGAAACTACACTCGCTGTAAATTTATCGGGAGGACAAAAGCAACGATTGGCTTTTGTAAGAGCACTGAACACCAACACCACTATTTTATTAGGTGATGAACCAACCGGAAATCTGGATGAAGCAAATGCCAACGAATTAATTTCCATCTTAAAAAATAATTCGAAGAGCATAACTTCCATTATTGTTTCGCACGACATCAATCTTGCCTTAAATCACTGCGACAGAATAGTGGTGCTTACTAAAGATAAATCAAAGGGTTATGGTGAAATTTTAAAAGAAAATGTTTTTGATCGTTCATTATGGGAAAATTACAATCCTGAAGAATTGTTGAAATTCAAAAATAAAATCAAAGCGTTGTTCTCAACCAATGTTGATCATACAATGGCTTCGGAGGAAAAAGTAAAAGCGAAGAAAAAAATATTTAAAACCTACAAGCAACTTTTTTTCAATAAAGAATCAAAAGCCATTGCCGGTAAGTCAATGATAAACCTGATGATTCTTTCGGGCATTTTATTTTTCACTTTCATATCCATTGGTTTTGCAAATGGATGTCTGGATTATTTAGATAAAAAATTAAACAGTCCGTTTGTACAGTGGTTAACCATTTCAATTCCATGGACAAAGACTACAGCCGAACAAGTGAATGGATTGAAAAAGGAACTGGATAATCCTGATTTGAAAAGCAAATTTGAATACCGAGATATTTCTACATACAAAGAATTTAATTTCCTGTTTTATAACCAACTTGATTCTGGAAGTGAAGAAGCAAACAGGTACCAGGCGAAAGGTTTAAGAACACTGGACTTTGAACGCGATAAAAATTTTATTTCCAATTTTATTCTCAGCAAAAAAAATACAGTAAAAGGTGATGGCGGATTTAATAATGACGAAGACATCAGTTTGATTGTAACAAAAAGATTGCTCACCGAATTGGGTTACGATATCAATACTCCTTATATCGACATCAGAGAATTTAACAAAGACACAGCGTCCGATCAGAATTTATATTATCACATTCCTCTTCCTATAAGAGCTGTTGTGAATGAATTGCCCGGAAAAAGCATGGCAGTTTGTTTAACTAGTTGTTACGAATCATACAATCAGCACGAGCCACACAGTCCGTTCGAAGTTCGTGGCAATACCAATTACATTGAATTTTTTATTCAGGGTGAAATGAAGGATGCAATTGATTTCAGAAAAAAATTGCTGAGCGTGACTGATGCAAATGAAGATTTTAAAACTTATGACGCAGCAGTTGAAAATCCGGAATCACACAAGGCCACTTACCACAAAGGTTTCGATATCAGAATCAGTTTCTCTGATCCGAATGTCGATAGCAGTACATTGAACAGCCGGATTGAATCTTTTTATTCAGTAATAGAAAACAGTTTGAAACTGAAAAGTGAAAAAAATATTTATCGCACTTACGATTATTCCGGATTGAACCGTTCCGTTTTTCCGAGCCCTGATTACTACTCCGTTTATTTTACCAACCTCTCGAAGATTCGTCCGTTCTCAGAATACATACTGAAAAAATTTAACGACAAGGACGACAACGTAACCATTGAAGTTGATACTTCGAAGGTTATTGAAAAAGAAAATTTTTATTTCCTCAGCACCATCACTTACATCATTGCATACCTCGTCATTTTATTCGGAACTATAACAGTAAGTTTGTTTTTATTCAACTTGTTAAAACTGCACCTGAACAAAGTGAAAATGAACATCGGAACTTTTAAAGCCATTGGATTAAACAACAACGAATCATTGAATATTTATTTCAGTATCATTTTAGTTTTCATCATTACAGGAATTGCAGTTTCAGTTGCAGGTGCTTTTTTAGTGGGCAATGGAGTTGACATGTTGTTGAAATCAAAAGCAGGAGTGGAGCAAGACATCAGTTACTTCCAGTTGTGGAATTTGAACACACTGGTGGCAATGGGAGTAATTATCATTTGCGGAATTATTATTTCATGGACCACCATCCGCAGCATTCTTTCTAAATCGCCCGGCGATTTAATTTATAACCGATAAAAATTTAAAAACGACTTTACATTTAATTTCAATTAAAGCAGAACAATAAAAAATACGAAATAAACTATGGGACAAATTTTTTCAGATAGTGTAAAGCACTCCATTGAAATTGCACAGTCACTTGCAAAAGAAAATCACAACGAAAAATTTTCGTCTGCACATTTACTAAAAGCATTGACGCACCGCGATATTGGGTTGCGACCTTTTCTTGAATCATTGGGTAAGGATGTAAATTATCTGGCTGATTGGGCGGAAGTGCGCATTGATGATTATCCGAAAACAGGTAAAGTGCCTGAAGCACCTGCGGGTGATGATGCCATCAACGAAATTTTTGAAGAAGCCGATAATGTCCGTATCAAATTAGGATTGCAGGAAGTAAACCCTATTGCATTGTTCACTGCGCTTTGTAAGCCCGGTGTTGGATTTTCGATTGAGCAACTGAAATCATTTCCTGTTAAGGAGAAAGAAATATTCGAACTCTATTTTCAGGATGCAAGCCTGCAACAAGCTGTTGGAAAATCTGAAACACAAACAGGTGGCGGTGGAGCGGCTGCCCAGTC
>JAHEZG010000335.1:3377-4140 GCA_023251195.1 Chitinophagaceae bacterium
AAACTTCAGAAGCTAAAGAAGGTAAACTTGACCCCATAGTTGGTCGTGATAAAGAAGTGCGGATGATGATTGAAATTCTTGGTCGCCGCAGCAAACCAAATGTTATTTTAACCGGTGATCCCGGTGTTGGTAAAACTGCCTTGGTAGATGGATTTGCAAATGCGATTAACGAAGGGAAGGTGCCTGAGAATTTAAAGAATGCACTGTTGTTCGAAATGGATATGGGTGCATTGGTTGCCGGTGCTTCGTACAAAGGTGAAATTGAAGATCGCCTGAAAAATATTATCAAGGAAATAAAACAGTTTGATAAAGCCATTCTTTTCATTGATGAAATTCACACATTGTTAGATCCGAAAGGACCTGCCGGTGGTGGTGCCGCCAATTTATTGAAACCTGAATTGGCAAGAGGGGCTGTAACAGTTATTGGTGCAACCACCAATGATGAGTACCGAAAAATAATTGAACCCGAACAGGCATTCAATCGCCGTTTTGAAATGTTGCGTGTGGAAGAACCCGATATTGAAACCACTGTGAAAATGGTGAACAAAATTCTTCCTGTTTACGAAAAGCACCACAATTTAAAAGTAAATGCCGATGCCATTCCTGATTGTGTTCGTTTGGCAAAAAGATACATTAAGGATCGTCGTTTACCTGATGCTGCAATTGATTTGTTAGACCGAACAATGGCTGCAATAAAAATGATGGACGATACTTCTAAAAAAGAACTGGAAGATTTAAAAGTTCAGTTGGAAGAAGTAAAGGC
>JAHEZG010000336.1 GCA_023251195.1 Chitinophagaceae bacterium
CATAGGTATAAAATGGATTGTTTGGCCCTGCCACCAATGTATCTTCATCACCACCAGGGCACAAGTATTCTTCAGTTGATAATTGTGTTGTAGGCGCATATAAAAAAGTTGCATGAATAGTATCACTTCCAACACCGCAAACATTTGTTACCTGTATCCAATAAGTGCCGGCCGTACTGTATTGAATAAATTGTGTTGTTGCGCCGGTTGACCATAAATAAGAATCGCCATAGGGATAATTAGCATTTAATCCATAAGTGCCTGCACACAAAGTGTAATCAGAGGGTAGCCCCGGATTAGGTATTCCTAATACTAATATATTTTGAAACACCGAATCAGTTACTACACCCATGTGATAAATAACTTTAACTGTAAAAACACCAACACCGGCATATTGGTAATCCGGATTAAATAAATTGGATGTATCACCGGTTACATAATCGCCAAAATCCCAATGAACTGAAGTTATACCGGCTGTATTTGTTAAAGTAAAATGAGTTTGATTTCCATAGCAAACTGTATCGGCATTAATTACCGGTGTTGCCATTGCTGTAAAGCAATTGAAAGATGTGAAAATCAGTAGTATGAAAAAAATACGATTCAGGAGTAAAAATTTATTTGCTAATAACAGTAAAATTAAAATTCATCATTCAATTTAATATTCACACTATTTTATTTTATGACTGATTCAAATTGAAAAATACAGTTCAATACTCAGATCAATTCTTTTTTTCTGAATCGTGTGGCAACTACTAATTCTTTTGAACCTGCTGTGTATTCGTAAAATCCTTTTCCTGATTTAACACCCAGGTTAGTTGCTGTCACCATGTTAACCAACAAAGGGCAGGGTGCGTATTTCGGATTTCCAAATCCATTGTGAAGAACATTCAGAATACTCAGGCAAACATCTAATCCAATAAAATCTGCAAGTTGTAATGGTCCCATTGGATGTGCCATTCCTAATTTCATTACAGTGTCAATTTCTTCCACGCCTGCTACACCTTCGTATAAACTGTAAATGGCTTCGTTAATCATGGGCATTAAAATTCTGTTTGCAACAAATCCGGGATAATCATTTACTTCTACAGGAATTTTATCCAACTTTCGACTGAGCTGCATAATGGTTTCGGTAACAATATCAGAAGTAGAATAGCCGCGAATGACTTCAATTAATTTCATGACCGGAACCGGATTCATAAAATGCATTCCGATAATTTTATCGGGGCGTTTGGTAACCGAAGCAATTTTTGTGATTGAAATTGAAGAAGTATTGGATGCAAGTATGGTTTCAGCACCGCAAACTTCGTCGAGTTTTTTAAAAATATTCAGTTTGAGTTCAATGTTTTCTGTGGCCGCTTCAACTACCAGATCAGCGTTCGTAGCCCCTTGTTCAATAGTGGTGTTAGTTGAAATATTTTTCAGCGTATTGTTTTTATCCGATTCGCTGATTCCTCCTTTTGCAACCTGGCGGTCTAAATTTTTTGTTATGGTTTGAATGGCCTTGTCGAGCGCAGATTGTGATACATCTACAATTGTTACACTAAACCCTTTCAATGCAAAAACATGGGCAATTCCGTTTCCCATTGTTCCTGCGCCTATTACTGTTATGTTTTGCATTTATGAATCTGATTTTATTTCTGAAAAATTTATTTCAATACAATTATTTTTCTGACAATGAATTCGCCATTTGATTGACTTATCTTGATAAAATAAATTCCGTTTATCCATCCTGATGTTTTCAATTCAAAATTATCTGAACCTTTGGTTAACATTTTGGAATCAATAATTTTTCCTTCAGAATTTATTATTTCAATTAGCGCAACAGAAATTCTTTTCCCTGTAATAAAAAAAGAATCACCGGCAGGGTTAGGATTTACAGAAATTTCGTTGAAATTAATTTTCAATTGCTCCGGTCCATTTAATATCACCGAACAAGAATCAGTTAACATCGGTAAAACAGAATCAACTTTATTCCATTGTTGAATACCGAAGGCATACTGTCCTTTTTTTAAATGATTGATGGTTATCATTCCTGATTTATTTGTAGTGCTTCCCTGCGTATTTAAAACAACATCGTTTTCCTGCATCCAATCCTGTGAAGCACTTGATCGATAAAACAGCACAATACTGTCTTCAGAATTTGTTATGAGTTCGTCATCAAGATAAGCACCACTTGTTGTGGAAACTGAAGCAGGAGTAGTTCCGTTATAGAGCAAGATGGCTTTTGCATCAAACCCGGCCGGGAAAATTCCATCAACATTCCAATATCGTTCGTGCGAAATGTGAAAACCCTGATGTGGTGTTTTAAAAGGATCAGCATAAACATAATTGTGCTCAATTCTTACAAATGCAGAGTCAGTAATGGATTGAACATTTAAATTCATTTTTCCATAAACAAAATTAACTGCGCCGGCAACCTTTATGGTTTTTGAATCATCGGTTTCTGAATCAGAAATTTTTTGACCAAGATCAAGCCCCGCATAAGTTGGATTAAATGGCAAGGTGGTTGAATAAACAGTGCAGGGTCCACTTACCAGTACCGTTTCAGTTAAGGTTTCCCAATTGTTATTCTTAAAAGTTATTTCCATTGGCACCTCATTAAAATAATCGGGAGCATGATTTAATTTTTGGCGGATATAAACTGTAACATTGGTCCACCCGCCATTTGGTGCAGTTGATAAAGTTTCAATACTGAATTGCGGAAAGCCGGGATTGAAAACCCATCCATCGAAAAACGGATGCAGGTTTAAGCCCGAACAGTTTTCTAAATAATTTCTGAATTCGATTGAATTTTTTGAAGTGAACTGGTTGTTCTGAAGGTAATTTTTTAAACAAGAAAAAAATACTGAATCGCCCATGTATGTTCGCAATGTATGCGCCACATCGGCGCCCTTTAAATAAGTTGTGTTTCCATATGTAACATTTTGCGGCATGCCTGATAAAGGGTAATAACCTCCATCTTTCAGATTGGAATAATGAACGACTGAATGGTGGTTTGCAGCAACAGCATTTTGGTATCCCTGACTGCCATTCATCCATTCAGCAAAAACATGTTCACAGTAAACAGCCCACCCTTCATTGAGCCACATATCTTCTGCACTGCTGCATGTAACCAAATCACCAAACCAGTGATGAGATAATTCGTGAGCCATAATGGATTCATAAGTGGTGTTTCCATTTATTCCAAATAAAGGATATGAAATGTTAGTTGCATGTTCCATTGCACCGGCATTAAATGGAACAACAGAGTAGCCTACCTTTTCCCACCGATAGGGTCCGAATTTATTTTCAAAGGCATTGAATGCATCTTGTAAATGAACAAATGAATTTTTCATTGCAGTTGTATCTGCAGGTAATGCAGCAAGCACAACAGGAATCGCACCAAGTAATCCATTGAACGATTCGTTTACAAATGCATAATCACTTACTGAAACACATGCGAGGTATGATGGAATTGTTTCGTTCAGCTTCCAATGCCAGGTGGTTGTGTTGTTTGCATTATTTGTTGTATCCATCAACAGACCATTGCACGAAGCAGTTTTTCCATCGGGCACAGTAATATAAAATTCATACATTGATCGTTCAACAAAATTATCAAAGCACGGAAACCAAACCCTGCCGAAATTATGAGGCAGTGCTGTAAATGCCACACCAAGATTGTAGCTGTATGGTGGATTAAAATAAAAACCACCCCAACTTGCATCGGCTTGCGGATGACCATGATAATAAACAGTGAGTGCTGATGTGTCGCTCATGTTTAAAGTAACAGCTAAATTTATTTTCAACAAAAGTGAATCTGTATAATTAAAAGATAAAGCCTGCCCGTTTTCACTTATTATACTATCAATCTGCAGTTTTAATAAATCAAGATTTAATAGCGATACATTATTCATTTTAGAAACAAACTGCACTTCACATTTTCCATTTACCTGAAAAACAGCTAGGTTGCTCATGTCAAAATAAATAGCAGTGTTTAGAATATCTATCGTGTCACTTCTTTCATTTGCTGCCCGGTAATGGGTTGGTTTAATACCTGCAAACGAGCTGGAAATAATAAAACAAAAAATGCACAGGAAAACAGTTCTCATTTAGTATTGTTCTTTTTCATTGGGGAAATCAGAATTTTTTACAT
>JAHEZG010000337.1 GCA_023251195.1 Chitinophagaceae bacterium
GCATATCCACTTTGTATTTTTTATTCACTTCGTTAATACACGCAGTTGCATAATATCCTTCGGCCACCATGTTCATTTCTAACTGTGCACTTTTAACAGAATATCCTTTGCCCACCATGTTTCCAAAAGTTCGGTTGCGACTGAATTGAGAATAAGCAGTCACTAACAAATCGCCGAGGTAAGCTGAATCTTTTATGTCGCGTGTTATGGGATGAACTGCTTTTACAAATCGATCAATCTCTTCAATGGCATTGCTGATTAATACTGCCTGAAAATTATCGCCGTAAGCCAATCCGTTACAAATGCCTGATGTGATTGCATATACATTTTTAAGTACAGCAGAATATTCAGTTCCATAAATATCGTCACTGGTATTTGTTTTCATGTAACGGCAATGCAACATGGCTGCAATTTTTTGCGCAAGTTGTTGGTCCGGACAGGCAATCGTTAAATACGATAATTTTTCAAGCGCCACTTCTTCAGCATGACATGGGCCGCTAATGACAATAAAATTATTAAAAGGAATGTTGTATTGCTGATGAAAGAAATCAGCCATCACCAAATTGTCACCCGGGATCATTCCTTTCACTGCTGAAACAATAATTTTATTTTTTAAATCCTGCGGATGAAGAACGCTTAATGTTTCTTTTACGAAAGCAGATGGAATAGCTAAAAAAATAATATCGGCTTTTCGAATGGTGTCAATCAAATCTTCCTGAATGTGAATGAATTCCTTTTCAAAAAATATAGAACTTATGTATCTTGAATTGTTTCGATGTTCTTTTAGCGACTTACGAATATCTGCATTTCTAATCCACCAGTTTACAGGGTTTTTATTTTCAGTAAGCACTTTTACCAGGGCGGTTGCCCAGCTTCCGCCACCAATCATTGCCACCTTTGGATTGCTGTTCATCATGATGAAATAAATTACAGAGCGAACATAAGCAAAAAGCCAGATGGCAGTATGTAGTAATCAGCTGGCAGTATCGAAACAGAAATTATTTTTTAAAATTAAATTGAGATAAAAAATATTTATTTCTGAAATATTGATTTACGAATTGATGAAACCTTTAATAACTTTTAACTTATAATTAATAACCTGCTAACTAAGGTTTTGTATAAATCACCTGCCGCACATATAAATTTTTGCCGACATGAATTTTTACTAAGTAGGCTCCTGATGGAACTGAATTATCGAGTGTAAATACTTCGTTGATCAATCCGCTTTGTGTTTGTGGTGTTCGTGTTTCAATCACCTCGCCTTGTCGATTTACGATTTCCAAATTGGTGGCTCCTGATTGATTTAATGGTATTTCGAAGTTCACTTCGAATACTCCTGATGTTTGTTTTGGTGATATGGAAATCAAATCGTGAAAATCCGAATTTCTGTCGCCACCGTTTGTTACTTTTTTTTTAGACTTCTTTACTGATAAATCTTTTTCGGTTAGCAAATGACTGTTATCTTCAGAATGAATTCCGTTTTGTTTTGAATTATAATTTACCAAACTATCACCACGGTCAATATTTGATGCAGTAAGGAGCGAATCATTTATTCCTTTATTGCTCGCTTTTACATCGGCACTGTTGGTCATATCCTGAGTGAAAATAAATAGTCCGACAATTATTGCGGCAATAGAAAAACCAACTCCGGTTAATTGAAGTGTGCGCTTGGCTGTAACAACCTGCTTAACTTTTACTGTTGTTTGAAAACTTAACCTTCCCATGTTTTATAGAATATCAAAGGCTTTTACTTATGCAAACTGAAAAGGTTTTGGCTAATTTGAAGATTTAAATATGAAATGTGAAACATTCATGAATACAAATAAAGCAGACGAAACAAATGAATAAAAACAATTAACTCCTCCTGATTTTTTCTTCAATCGATGTAGTGCTGAATCCTATTAATAATGGAACTACTTCAACTTTTCCACCTGATGCAAGCACTTCTTTTGAACCAACAATTTGGGCAATGGAATAATCACCCCCCTTTACCAATACAGCGGGTTGAATAAATTTTATTAATTCCAAAGGAGTTTCTTCTTCAAACAAAATAATTGCATCCACACAATTCAATGCAGAAAGAACAAGTGCACGAGAATCCTGATTTTGTAACGGGCGACCGGGTTTAAGTTTTGAAACAGATGCATCGGTGTTCAAACCAACAATTAATTTGTTGCCAAAATCGGCAGCGGTGGTTAATGTATAAATGTGCCCGGAATGCAGAATATCGAAGCAGCCATTGGTGAATACAATTTTTTGCGAAAGTAGTTGCCACATGTGAATGAGTTTGCCCAACTCACCTTTTGTAACAATTTTTTTTTGAATGCTATCAAGCCGGCTCATTCAGTTTTGGTTTTGAAGTGCGATTGTAAAAAGGCAAAATCAGAAAACACAAGGTTCCGAAAATGATAACCGCCATTGTTTGCCCACCGTGGCAAATAGTGGCAAATGATAATCCATCTTGCTGGCTAAGGCCATAAACCATCATGGTTTGTGTTACTATATAATGGTAAGCACCGATTCCGCCCTGCACAGGAACCACAAATCCTAATCCACCGAAAATCATAATTGTAATCCCCTGCATCATATTCATGTGCGAAGAAAAATCGAAACAGAAAAAACAGAAATAAGCCATTAAAGTATAGCAGCCCCAAAGAATAAGTGTATGAGCTAAAAACCATCCCTTGCTTTTCAACCGACGAATGGTATTTAAACCTTCTATAAATCCTTTTAATACACCTGTTAGTTTTTGATAAAATTTTGTTGTTCGAAAATGTAATGCAAAACGCCATATTATATAAACAACGAAAGCAAAAACGACAAATGTGATGGCATAAAAAATTATTCCCTTGCTCATCAGAGCAACAATTTTATTGGCAAACGGAATTAAAAAATTATTCATAACAAACATCGATAGCAATTCGAATTGAATCATAACTACTATTGTTAAAATAATAATCAGCGAAATCATATCCACCACCCGCTCGGCAACCACAGTTCCGATTAATGACTGTACCGGAATTTTTTCGTATCGGTTTAAAACAGTACACCTTGTGATTTCACCAATACGGGGCACTGCCAGATTTGCCAGGTATCCTACAAAAACGGCTGCGAATGTGTTAGCTAATTTTGGGCGGAAACCAATTGGATGAATAAGCATATTCCACCTGACTGCGCGCGAAATATTACTGAGCAAAGCAAAAAACAACGATGGAATAAGCCACCAGTAATTTGCTTTCGAAAGTGTTTCTTTAATTCCATTTATATCCTGACCACGAAAGGCCAGCCAGAAAAAGAAAATTCCGATAGCAAGAAATATGATAAGTTTTAATATCGATAGAATCTGAGCCTTCATCAGTTTTTCAATCGGTTATTTTCGTCAGGAAAAACCAATGCGGGTTTAAATGATTTTGCTTCTTCTTTATCGAGCAGTCCATACGAAATAACAATTACAATATCGCCAACCACTGCTTTGCGCGCTGCAGGTCCGTTCAAACAAATGATTCCTGAGCCGCGCTTGCCTTTAATTACATAAGTTTCAATGCGCTCACCGTTGTTAATGTTCACCACTTGCACTTTTTCATTTTCGATCAGGTCGGCGGCATTCATTAAATCTTCGTCAATGGTGATACTGCCAACATAATTAATATCGGCTTCGGTCACCTTCACCCGGTGTATTTTCGACTTTACTACTTGAATCATCATGGCGCGCAAATGTAAAATTTCTGTTCATAAAATAGTTACACAACCGTCCCGACGATTACAACGGGATAAACTTCAGGCGCAGAGACGCAAAGTTTTTCTGAATAAATATTTTTTCTCTCCGCCTTTGCGACTCCCCGGTAATTTGTTTTTACAGCAAAACATTATCTATCAAACGCACTCCATCAACCCAAACGGCGGTTAAGATAATTGCAGGTTTTCCTTCTACTGAAATTTCAATTGAACGCAAAGTTTCAGCATCGCATACTTCTAAATACTCTACAATTGAATCAGGTATTTTTTTCAACATTTTAATTCCAGCATCGCGCAATGCTTTAATCGAACTGAACTGATTTCTGTTTTCTTTTAAAAAAAATAATGTTTGAGAAATGATTGCCGCATTTTGCCAT
>JAHEZG010000338.1:0-541 GCA_023251195.1 Chitinophagaceae bacterium
ATATAACTATTTTGTGAACATAAAAACCTAAATCATGAAAAACCATTGCTCACTAATTTCCCGAAAAATATTTTTACTCGCAGTTGTTACATTCACTATAAACAGTGCATCTGCTCAATGGGCAACCTACGGACCTATCAGCGGGGGTAGCACTGATCAGGCTTTTTCTTTAGCAACAGACGGCAACCTCATTTACAATGCAAATTCGGGAATGGGTGTATATATTTCAAGTGATAACGGACTAACATGGGTACAATCAAACACGGGATTAATAAGCCTGAATGCAGTTAAAATTCTGGCCGATGGTCCACGGGTTTTTGTTGCAACCGGCGGTGGATTGTATGTATCAACCAATAACGGAGCGAGCTGGACACCCTCCGGTAACGGAATGCCGGCCAATACAATGACTTCTGATGTTATCAGATCAGGCAACGACTTATATGTTTCCACCTGGAATGATTTTAACGGAATATATAAATCAGCTGATAATGGAGCTAACTGGATTGCCGTGCATACCGGGCTTCCCTCCGTGCCATGGTGC
>JAHEZG010000338.1:628-4082 GCA_023251195.1 Chitinophagaceae bacterium
AACTCCACCAATGTTTTTACCACTACATCGGCCAATGGCAGTGTTTTTACAACTACCGACAGCGGTGCAATGTGGACTTTTGCCGGCACCGGATTGCCTGCCTGCTATATAAATTCACTGGCAACAATCGGTACTAACATGTTTGCGGCAACTTCTTCCGGCGGCATGTATTTATCTACCAATAATGGTTCGGGCTGGTCATCAATAAATAACGGAATAACCACACTCTCAGCAGCTAAAACTTATTCTTACTATACTAATATTTTTGCAGGCACCAATGCAGGTTTGTTTTTGTCAACAAACAATGGCACTAACTGGGATTCCCTGGGGTTGAGTACTGAAAATATCCTTTCCGTTCTGGTGAACGATTCATTTATTTTCGCAGGCGCAATTGATGGCAGTGTATGGCGCGAACCCCGCCAGGGAGTAATATCCGGCATAAAAGAAAGCAAGGCATTGGCTCCGAATTCTGTTTTGCTTTATCCTAACCCTGCGGCTGATTATCTGAATGTGTATTCATCATTTGCATCATCAGTGGTTATTTATAATTCTTTAGGTGAGCGGGTCTGTTTTTTACCTGATCATTCAACCAACTCTTTAACATCAATTAATACTGCAGCATTTGTAAATGGAATTTATTTTCTTCAATTAAAATCAGGGGATGAATTCGTTCAGAAAAGATTTTTAGTACAGCATTAACTGACAATCAACTATGGCTGAAGATTTTATTGTGCATGTGATACCATAATTAAGCGGGTTGTTGGTCAGGCGACCAACAACGGCTGAGAAAATTGACGAACAACGAGTGCAAATGTTTCACTCGTCTTTCATTTTCTTTTCACTTCTTTTTGTTTGAAATTTTATTTGGTCAGGATAATTTATTAATACAATTTTGATAAAACTTTTAAAACGATGAGTTCATTTGTACAGAAATACAACATTCAAAAAGGAGATGTTGTTATAACACCTAAGAGCATTTTTGGAATGGCGCAACACTATGTTGTATATGAGGGATATAATAGTTGGGGACAGGAAATTTGGTATGATAACAACAACATAGTTGGTGTTCGTGCTATAACTACAGAGCAATTCATAAGAGAGAATCAAAACTTCACTCGAATCAGAAGATTTATTGGAAATGATTATCAAAGGCAATTTGCAATACAAAGAGCGCAATCTAAACTTGGAACAAAATATGATTTAGCAAACTGGAACTGCGAGCATTTCGCAAACTATGTTCAATTTGTTCAGGTAAAAAGCAATCAAAGCAATTTGGTAAAAGGTCTTTTTGTTGCAGCAGCAAGTGTTGCAGTGATTGGAATATTTGGAGAAATATTAGGCGATTAATTTTTTAACCTACCCAAATTATTATTTTCCCCGATTGCTGTGAATTAAATCATTCAATGATTTAATATTATGCTCCTTAAGATAATTACCGAGTTCCTTATCGCTTCGAACATTGAAGTCCCGATTATATTGTTTCTCAATGGTACCCATTTGAGTATTATTTCTTTTGTCTCTTAGTTCGCCATCGTTATTTCGACTGCGATTTCCTTTCATTCCGGGTGCGTCTTTCATGATGATTTGATTTAGTCATTCAAAATTCAGCGCAAGTGAAATCTATAACAAAAAAAGTTTTGAACAATTTATTTGTTTAAATCAACAACTATAGTTGAGAAACTGAAAAAATTATGTAAGCGAAAGTTTATAAATCACACGCTTATAAGTAATAATTGTATCGTCAACAAAAATGTCTTCAGAGAAAAGACTGTTATCATCAAAACCATCACTCTTTAACAAATTAAAATCCATTCTAATCTGCCTAAGGATTTTCGGATAGCAATAAATTCCATCATGCGGATAATCTTTTTCTATCTTTCTATTAAATATAACAAACTTAGAAGTTCTTCTTATTAATTTGAACTTTCTTGATGAATGATCTTCATAAACTTCAATATTAAAATTTTCAAGTTGCTTTTTTAATACCGTCCACCTCACAGGTTTAGAAATATTATTTTTAGCAACTGAATTTTTTTTAATCCAATATTCTATAAATAAAACTTCTTCTTCTACTGTTAATTTTCTTCCTTTTATTTTTTTCTCTTTAAAGAATCCTTTAAAATCCCTATCTTCTGAAAAGCTATCTAAAGTGTGGGCTGCAATGGACCTTAAGAATTCATATATTTCATGATGCCTTGTATCAGGATCAATTACATATCCATTCTTATAAAGATGAAGCATAAGAGATAAAAAAGCTGCTCTTTTATTTCCATTATGAAATGCATGATTACAAGTAATACCATAAACTAAAGTGGCACAATTCAAAAATCTATTATCGTATTTGTAATATTCACCACTTCCAGTCAATTGCCTGTTTATTGCACTATCTAATAAATCAATACTCTTCACTCCAGCAGGTCTGATTGGTTCAGGGTTTAAGGCAAGTATATCTGGATGAAAAGATAACTGCTTATGAAGATTGACTAACTCTTCAGTACTTAAAACTATTATATTGTCTTTCTGTGTTTTGATATTCATAGTTTACAAATTCATTGGTGTTCTATTCCCTTGTTGCCAAAGCGTATCAAAAATAAATTCCTTGTATCGTCGCTCGAAATCTTTATCAGTCGAAAACTTTTTAAAGATTTCTGTTTGCGTGAAAAGATATTGTTGCATCAGTTCTTCCAGTCTTTTGTCAGAAGAAATTTTTGCATTCTGTTTATCAGGTGAAGTGATGATGGAGTCCATCACTCTTGCATCTGCTTTCATGTCAGCAGGAATTTGTTGAGTGAGTATTTGATTCACTTTGTCTTTATCTGTCCAGTCAATATCACCGAAGCGCTGATTGAAAACTTTCAAAATATTTTCCAATGAATCTAATTCGGGTTCCGGCTTTCCGCTTGACACATCAACAGGTATCGGATCAATTAAACCCGGCTCCTCAACCAATCTTATTTTTTCTGTTCCTTCTTTTGATGGACGATAACTATCCATATCAATCGTTTGAATTATTCCATCAGCAAGGTCACCCTCATCATCAATTATTATTTTCGGAACAAGCAATTTCATAAACCACCACAACTGTTCGTAGTATGGAACTTTAAAATCAATAATTTTAGTGAGGTAACTGTAAACACGAAGAAATGATTTTGCTTTTGCTTTAAAATCAATTTGTTTATCAATAGTTAATTCATTTGTAAATGCAAAAGCGCAACTATCAAGTATCGGGTCGAGTTGTGTTCTCTCAACATTGTTTGCATACTTCTCAAAAAAATCTTTTACCTGATGGTCATAAAACACTTCATACTTCTCCATCTTATCAACCAACTCATTTAATTTATTCGGGTTGGTTTCTTCACTCAGAATCGTTGAAGTATAATAAGGGTCAAATGCTTCTTTAATATCTACAGCGGAATTATAAAAATCCAAAACAAAAGTGTCTTTCTTAAATGGT
>JAHEZG010000339.1 GCA_023251195.1 Chitinophagaceae bacterium
GTGGTTGTAACGATGGAATGATGCCGGACTCAGCACATTGCAAGGAAGGCATGGAGCATTGCAAGCGAGAAATGGGTAATTGCGCAGGACATGAAAAAATGGATTGCTGCAAGAAGGGTGGAGAAATGAGTAACGGAATATGTTGCGGCGAATGCAAAGACAAATGCAAATCTGATTGCTCAAATAACGGAAAGTGCAAAGAAGAAGGTAATAAAGGTTGTTGCAAAGAAGGCGGTAAAAAGGAATGCTGCTCGAAAGTGAAATAACTAATTTATATTAAAAAATGAGCCGCTCTGAAATAATTTTCAGCGCGGCTTTTTATTTCCATTCTTAATTCTGCTCAACAAATATTATTGGTGATGGTATTTTTCTCCTTTCAAAATTGTAAATGCTCGATATAGTTGTTCGCAGAAAATAAGTTTTGCTAACTGATGCGGAAAGGTGAGTGGCGAAAGGGAAATTAAATCATTTGCTTTCTTTTTTATTTCATCTGAAAAACCATACGCTCCGCCAATAACAAATACGAGATTCTTTTTTCCGGTATTCATTTTTGATTGAAGAAAATCAGAAAATTTTTTAGAGGTAAATTGCTTTCCGTTTTCATCGAGCAATACAACAATAGTATCTGAAGAAAAATATTGTTCCAGCAATTTTGCTTCTGCTTTTAATTGTTCTGTTGCATTTGATGCTGCAGTTGCTTTAATAATTTTTGTTTCGAACGAATTGTATTTTTTAATCCGCTTTTCAAATTCAGCAACGCCTTTAACAATATAGTTTTCTTCGGAACGGGTGAAGGAGAGGAGAAGGATTTTCATTTCAACTTATTTCAGTGAAGCAATAGTATTCTCTTTATCAATCTTCAATTGTTCCTTCAGTTCATCAATTGAAGAAAATTTTTTCTCTTCACGCAATCGTTTTACAAAATGAATTTCTAATTCTTCGTTGTACAAATCTTTTTCGAAATCAAGCAAGTGGACTTCGAGTTTGTGATGCAATCCATCTACAGTTGGACGAAAGCCAATGTTCATCATCCCTTTCAGTTTTTCCTTTTTATAATTTACACAAACAGCATAAACTCCATCAGCCGGGATTAATTTGAGCGAATCATTAATTTCAATATTCGCTGTTGGGAATCCGATTTTATTTCCGAGGTGTTGCCCGTGCACAACAGTTCCGTATATGGAGTAGGAGTGTCCTAGTAAATGCATTGCCAGTTCAATATCGCCTTCGTTCAATGCAATACGAATGCGAGTGCTGCTCACAGCAATATCATCAACCAATTGTTTGTTCAGTTCTTCAATTTTATAATGAAATTCTTTTTCGAATTTCCGAAGCATCTCAATGTTTCCATCGCGATGATGACCGAATGAATGATTGTAACCGGTTACAATTATTGAAGGATGAAATTTTTCGATTAAGAAATTCTGTAAATAATCCTTTGCTGATAGCAATGAAAATTCTTTTGTGAACGGAACAACAATCAAGTGGTCAATTCCTTCAGCTTCGAGCAATGAAATTTTCTCGTTTAATGTGTTGAGTATTCTTAATGATTTTTCTTCCGGATGAATGATTAATCTCGGATGCGGATCAAAAGTGATGAGCACACTTTCACCTGTTGTTCCTTTTGCAAGAGATTTTATTTTCTGTATCAGATGACGATGACCTTCGTGCACACCATCAAAAGTTCCAATGGTGATAACAGGATTTTTAAACAGTGGTAGATTATTGATGCTGGGATAAACTTTCATTCTGATAATTCTCTTTTTCCTTTAACACAAATTCAGTAAACGATTCAATAGTATAAGCATCCTTCACATTAAATTCTCCGCTGCGAATTCTGCGTAAAGCAATTATATGAGCGCCGCTTAAAAGTTTCTCGCCAAAATCATGAGCCAATGAGCGAACATAAAATCCTTTGCTGCATACAATTCTGAAATCAACTTCAGGCAGAGCAATACGGGTTATTTCAAACTCCTTTAATTCCACCCACGATTTTATTCGTTGAAATTCTTCGCCACGCCTTGCCATTTTATAATAGCGGACACCATCTCTTTTTTTTGCTGAATGAAGTGGTGGTGTTTGTGCAAACTCGCCGACAAAACTTTTTGCAATTTCATAAATCAATTCATTAGTAATGTGTGCTGTTGGGAAAGTTGCATCTACGGGTCGTTCTAAATCGTGCGATTCTGTAGTGGCGCCAATAAAAAAAGTTCCGGTATATTCCTTTTCGCCGGCATTTTGCTGCAGCATTTCTTTTGTTTTACTTCCGGTTAAAATAATCATCAGTCCGGTTGCAAGCGGGTCGAGTGTTCCTGCGTGGCCCACTTTTTTGGGCCGGGTGAGTAAGCTTACTTTCTTCACCACATCAAATGAACTCCATCGTTCAGGTTTATCTATAAGTAAAACACTTCCTTCTTTTATTTCTGCTAAAGTCATGCTTTACTTTTTTTGTTGAAAGTGAGTATGATTTCTGTGGTGATCGTTTCCTTCTACTTTGGAGAGTGATGAAGGATTAGGCTTTAAAGCACTGCAAGATTAATCTTTAGTGCGAGAAGAATTATAATAACGGCACCGATTATGATTCTATAAACTCCAAACCAACGAAACCCATATTTGTTCAAAAGACCAATGAAAGCTTTGATTGCAATGATGGCCACAATAAAAGCAACAACATTGCCGACCAATAATAATTTTATGTTAGATGCATCAATCAGTGTGTAATTTTTCAGCAATTTAAAACAAGTAGCTGCGGCCATTGTTGGAACGGCAAGAAAAAAAGAAAACTCAGCAGCCTGTTTCCGATTAAGTTTTTGCATAAGTCCGCCAACAATGGTTGCACCGCTGCGAGAAACACCCGGAATCATAGATATCACCTGAAAAAAACCAATCTTGAATGCGCTTAAATAGCTGACCTCTTTTTCGGGTTCCATTTCATTAACTGCAAATAATTTATCGATGAATAAGAGGATAATTCCACCAAGCAATAGCGCGAGTGCAACAGCCTCAACACTACCAAGCAGTTCATCTATGTATTTATCCAAAAGGACTCCGAAAATGGCTGCCGGAATAAAAGCTACTATCAATTTTAAATAAAACTGCATTGACCGTTTTGACAAAAAATCAGAAGGAAAAAATTTTTTCCAATACAAAACAACCACACTCAGTATTGCCCCGAATTGAATATTGACAGTAAACATTTTTACAAAATCATCGGGTTGAATTCCAAGAACAGCTGTTCCTATTATCATGTGCCCGGTTGATGAAATTGGCAGAAACTCAGTAAGTCCTTCAATTACACCGAGCACAATTGCTTCAAAAATGGTCATTAGGTTTTTTTTAAATGCGTCTGTGTTTTATTAACTTAATACTTCGGTGTAACACCCATGTTATAAAACATAAAAGAATAAATATCGGTGTCCTCATCAATAGTTTTTGAAAGCGGTCTTCCGGCGCCATGCCCCGCATTTACATCAATGCGAATGAGTGTAGGAGCAGTTCCTTTTTGATTTGCCTGAAGTGTTGCAGCAAATTTAAAAGAGTGAGCCGGAACAACTCTGTCGTCGTGATCAGCAGTAGTAATCATCGTTGCCGGATAATTAGTTGGCTTCACATTGTGCAGCGGCGAAAATTTTATCAGGTTTTTAAAATCATGTTCGTTATCGCTGCTGCCATATTCAACCGCCCATCCCCAGCCAACAGTAAACTTGTGATAGCGCAACATATCCAGCACGCCCACGCCCGGAAAACAAACTTTGTATAAATCAGGTCGTTGTGTTTCGCAGGCACCAACTAACAAACCCCCATTGGAGCGACCGCTGATAGCGAGTTTTGATGAGCTTGTATATTTTTCGCTGATGAGAAATTCAGCAGCAGCAATAAAATCATCAAACACATTTTGTTTGTTATCAAGCATTCCGGCTTTGTGCCATGCTTCGCCGTACTCACTTCCGCCACGCAAATTTACCATTGCATAAACTCCACCATTTTCGAGCAGCACCATTCGGGCAGCATTGAAAGTAGGAGTGAGCGCAATATTAAATCCACCATAACCATAGAGCAGAGTCGGATTATTTCCATCTAA
>JAHEZG010000340.1:0-1031 GCA_023251195.1 Chitinophagaceae bacterium
ATGCTTCGTGCTGAACACGATGTGTATGTAATTTTTTACGAGTGATTGTCCCATAATTATTATGCCCTTTCAGGGCTGAGTTACTTTGTCTTCCACATCACAGGACTGCACCCTGTGTTAGCGTATAGCGTCCCTTCGGGACTTACTATACATAAATTCATTAAATCACTTCTGCTTCTTCCTCCACCAAATCTTTTTCGAACTTGAGATTGCTGATAATAAAATCCTGGCGGGCGGGAGTATTTTTTCCCATGTAGTATTCGAGCAAACTCTGAATGGTCATTTCGGGTTTCAGAATAATAGGGTTCAACCGTATTTCGTCGCCAATAAAATTGGCAAACTCTTCGGGCGAAATTTCGCCGAGCCCCTTGAAGCGGGTGATTTCGGGTTTGCCGGTTAGTTTTTTTATTGCGTTTTGTTTTTCTGTTTCGCTGTAACAGTAAATGGTTTCCTTTTTATCGCGCACACGGAAAAGCGGTGTGTCGAGAATATACACATGACCATTCTTGACCAGGTCGGGAAAAAACTGTAGGAAGAAAGTGAGCAGCAACAAACGAATGTGCATGCCATCCACATCGGCATCGGTGGCAACCACTACCCTGTTGTAACGAAGATTTTCCAAACCTTCTTCAATGTTGAGTGCGTGTTGCAATAAATTGAACTCTTCGTTTTCGTACACAATCTTCTTGGTTAAACCGTAACAGTTGAGCGGCTTACCGCGCAAACTGAACACGGCTTGTGTTTCCACATCGCGCGATTTGGTGATGGAACCACTGGCAGAATCGCCTTCGGTAATGAAGAGCGTGGTGTTCAATACATTTTCTTTTTTCTGGTCTTCGTTGAGGTGCAGGCGGCAATCGCGCAATTTTTTATTGTGCAGGTTTGCCTTCTTGGCTCGCTCGTTGGCGAGTTTGCGAATGCCAGAAAGTTCTTTGCGCTCGCGCTCGCTTTGCATGATGCGCTGTAACAGTGCATCGGCAGTTGCAGGATTTTTATGTAGAAAATTATCTAATTCCTTGGTGAGAAAATCA
>JAHEZG010000340.1:1041-4080 GCA_023251195.1 Chitinophagaceae bacterium
TCAACCACGAAGCTGCGCATGGAAGCACCGCCTTCGCTCACGAACTGCGAACCGAGTTTTGTTTTTGTCTGCGATTCGAAAACCGGTTCCTGCACACGAACACTAACGGCGGCAATAATGGATTGACGAATATCATTGATGTCGAAATCCTTCTTGTAAAAATCGCGGAGTGTTTTCACCATTCCTTCCTTGAATGCCTGCAGGTGAGTTCCGCCTTGTGTGGTGTGCTGACCATTTACAAACGAATAATATTCTTCTCCATACTGATTGTCGTGTGTGAAAGCCACTTCAATGTCTTCGCCCTTCAAATGAATAATCGGATAGCGGATGTCTTCCTGATTTGATTTTCGTTTGAGCAAATCGAGCAATCCATCTTTCGATAAATATTTCTTTCCGTTGAAAGTGATATTCAAACCCGCATTCAGAAAACAATAATTCCAAACCTGATTCTCGGCGAACTCAGGGATGTAACGGTAGTTGCGGAAAATTTTTTCATCCGGAATAAACTCCACATAAGTTCCGTTCGGCTCCGATGATTTTTCTTCCTTCGTTTGCTTGGTCAGATTTCCATTGAGGAATTCAGCAACTTTAGTTTTTCCATCGCGCCATGCCTGCACTTTAAAATTTGTGGAGAGCGCATTCACTGCTTTTGTTCCAACACCATTTAATCCGACACTTTTTTGAAACGCATTGGAATCGTACTTGCCTCCGGTATTTATTTTACTTACACACTCAACGAGTTTCCCTAAAGGAATTCCTCTTCCGTAATCGCGAACTTTAGCTGAGTGGTCGGTTAATTCGATGTCAATATTTTTTCCATAACCCATTGTGTATTCATCAATGCAGTTGTCAATTGTTTCTTTCAACAACACATAAATGCCATCGTCCATCGCGCTGCCATCTCCCAGTTTACCGATGTACATTCCGGGACGAAGCCGGATGTGCTCCTTCCAATCCAGCGACTTGATGCTGCTTTCGTCGTACTTAAAAATTTTCTCAGCCATTATTAATTATTCGTTGAAACTCTTTTATTGAAGAGGTCTTGCGTTGCAATGTAGTCTGCTAATTAAAAAATTGATTTTACTCGTTCCCACTAAAAACTGTGGATATTCTTTGAAACCAAAATTCAAATTTTCATTGGTAAATTAAGGTTAAATGTTCCTATAAAATAGACTTCTTCGGAAAATGGTTACTCGGTTATTAGGAATAGTCTTCGACAAGCTCAGACTGACATAATTTAATTGCGTCAATGTCATACTGAGCTTGTCGAAGTATTATTTTCCGAAGAAGTCTATTCAGCAATTCAATCAACGGTATATCTTGCACGAAAATTATTTCCTGTGAAAAACTTTTTGCTTGTTCTGATTTTTCTTTTTGTCGGTCAGAACCTTTTTGCACAAACAGCTCCGATACCTAATCAACCGAAGTTGGTTGTGGGAATTGTGATTGACCAGATGCGTTATGATTTTTTGTATCGCTACTATTCAAAATATTCTGATGGTGGATTTAAACGATTGATGACTCAGGGTTTCAATTGTAAAAATGCACAGTTCAATTACATACCAACCTACACCGGTCCGGGGCATGCATCAATTTATACCGGTAGTGTTCCTGCTATCAACGGAATTATTTCGAATGATTGGTTTGAGCGAGAATCCAATACAACTGTATATGTTACAAGTGATACAAATTACAAAACAGTTGGAGCTGCAAATTTATCAGGTAACATGTCGCCTCAAAGAATGCTTACCACCACCATAACTGACCAACTTCGTTTTTCAAATAATTTTCAGTCGAAAGTTATTGGCATTTCATTGAAAGACAGAGGAGCAATTCTTCCTGCTGGTCATACCGGTAATGCCGCCTATTGGTTAGATGGACTAACAGGAAACTGGATTACCAGTTCGTTTTACATGAGCGCATTGCCAAAGTGGGTGGCGGAAATAAATGCTGAACAGCAACCAAAAAAATATTTATCGCAAAACTGGAATACACTTTTGCCGATTGAACAATATACTGAAAGCACGATTGACAGCATTCAATATGAATCATCATTGCCATCTGATACGAAACCAATATTCCCCCATCATCTTTCTGATTCCACCTGGGTGAAATATGATTTGGTCAAGTACACTCCGTTTGGAAATACATTATTAAAAGACTTTGCAATCAGCACTATTAAAAATGAAAACTTCGGAAAAGGAACTGCAACAGATTTTTTAACTGTCAGCTTTTCATCAACAGATTATGTCGGTCATTTATTTGGCCCGAATTCAATTGAAGCTGAAGACACCTATTTGCGATTGGATAAAGACCTGGCAGAATTTCTTTCATTCTTAGATACATGGGTTGGAAAAAATAATTACTTGCTTTTTTTAACTGCAGATCATGGTGTTGCACCTGTACCTGGTTTAGCAAATGATTATCGAATTCCGGCTGGTGTGATAAATGAAATTTCGCTGCTTGATTCAATGAAAATAATTTTAAATAACACCTTTGGCGATACCGGAATTATTCTTGCTTATGAAAACCAACAGCTCTATCTGGACCATTCAATTCTCTATCATAAAAATATTTCAATTGAAGGTGTATTGAATTGGATTCAACCCTTATTAAACAGACAAAAAGGTTATTACAATTCATTTGTTATTGAAGATTTGAATTCGACAACTATGCCCGACCATTTGAAATCAGTTTTAAATAACAGCTACTTACCAAAGCGCAGCGGCGATATTATGATTCTGTATGATCCATACTGGTTTGGCGGACGAATAAAAGGCACTACACATGGCGCCATATTTTCTTACGATACGCATGTTCCTTTATTGTGGTATGGATGGAAAATTAAAACCGGAGAAACAGGAACACTCAATCACATTACTGACATTGCTCCTACCCTTTCGTATTTGTTAAACATACAGGAACCGAATGGAAATATTGGAACAGTTATAAATTTTAACAAGTAGTTTTCATTTAAGTAAATGAATACTGAAAAAGAAATATTAAAATCACTACAAGTAATTCCCGTAGTCGGGAAAT
>JAHEZG010000045.1 GCA_023251195.1 Chitinophagaceae bacterium
GACAGTTTGCGCTTTTGTTTTTGGATTTTTATATCGTTGAATTATTTCTCTCAACTTCGCTCTATCAATATTTCCGTTGCCTAACATTATCCTTTGCAACTACAGTAAATAAATTCTCCAGTTCAAAACGATTTTCTTTAATCAACTTTAATAAATTTTCTCCGGCTGCTGTTGGCGATTCACCTTTGTAACTGAAAAATATAAATGCCGGTGGGTTTGCAATTTTATGTCTGAAAATAATTTCGCCGTAATCTTTATCAAAAGTTAAAATGATTCGCTTCTCGGTTAATGCTATCTCAATAACTTTTTCATCTGTTACACTTCGGTTCGATTCAAGAATATAATTTATATCGAACCCATTTTCTCTCAACAACCTGACCGATGGATTCGGGAAATTTTCATTTGCCAGAAAAAGCATCAGGCAGATTTTGAAATAGTAAAATACATTTCAGTGGTTAGTCCTTCGCGCAGCTAAGCGAAAACAGCTTTCATATTTTCAGTGGTGAGAGCCGGATAACTTTCCAGTATTTGCGCTTCGCTCCATCCGTTTTCTAAAAGTTCCAATATCAACTCAACAGAAATCCGGGTTCCTTTGATAATGGGTTTACCAATCAAAATGTTTGCATCTGAAGTAATATGTTCCTGCCAGTTCATGCCATAAAATTATGGAATCATTTTTAAAAGACAACTTCTCGCTTTTTTAATACTTAACTGCAAATCCCGATAGCTATCGGGAGCAGAGAAAAAAATCACACCAATCACATTTATCATAAGAATCCCTGTCCGCTTCTGGAGGAACAGTGTAGACAATTTGCCCGCTCCGATTTTTGGAGGGGGTTTTTGTTTTTGGATTATTATTTTGTTAATGAAAAATGCTTTCAATAAAACTTTCATAAATTTGTAAAAACAATTTTTATGTCATCCACCATAAACATTAATACTGATGATTTGACTCCCGATTTTATTGACCGGATTAAAAAATTATTTCCGCACAAAGAAGTTGAGATATTAATTTATGAGCAGGATGATACCGATTATCTCATGAGCACCGAGGCAAATAAAAAACACTTGCTTGATGCAGTGAAGCGCATAGAAAATAAAGAAGGTCTGATTGATATAGACCCGAATAATCTTCCGTGAAAAAATTACAATTCGATGCTGTTGCATTCCGGCATTTAGAGGAGTGGAAACAAAGCGACCCGAAAATTGCTGCCCGCATTGGTGACTTAATCAGAGATATTTTACGAGACCCGTTTAAAGGAATCGGAAAACCGGAAGCACTCAAGTATGATTTGAAAGGTTATTGGTCGCGCAGAATTACACACGAGCATCGCTTGATTTACAAAATAACTGACGATGCAATTATTATCACCTCATGCAAATTTCATTACAAATAATTAGTTCCTAACCGCAGAGTCGCAAAGCCGCAGAGAAAATTTACTCCATTGTTTGTTTTACTCTCTCTCTTAATTAAAGAGAGAGTGGATACGATGCAACTCCGAATGTTTGTTGTGGGTGAGTGAGTTGTTTTTGCCCGCTCCGATTTTTGGAGGGGGTTTTTGTTTTTGGATTATTATTTTGTGTGCGAAAAACTATGGGAATATTTAATTTTTTAGTTAATGAAAAAAATCAATGGCGTAAAATCTTTAATGATTTGAGTATTGATGATGATTTGATTTTTCTAATTCAAGATTTTTTAATTTATGATAACATAAGTGAAAATAAATTTATAGAAAACTACAGGGCAAATAATAAAATCGAAATTGGTTCAGGATTAGAATATTGGGAAAAGGCAAGTGCAATGTCTATCAGTGGTCCAAAAAAAATAAATTGTACCGAGACATTTCGGAAACACTTTTCAAATGATACAATGAATAGAGGAAGTGAAATTCCAGATTGGTTTTATTTTATTTATCCAGATGTTGCATTTTGGTTTCATCAAAACGAAAAAATATTCGAGAAGTATTTTGAAGAAAATGAAAATATTTATTTTACTGAATCAGGTGGGCTTGAGCGAATTTTTTTTCGAGAACTAATTAATAGATATAAAAATGAAAATGGGAAATTAGAATGTTCCAATTAAGATTAACAGTAATAAAAGTGATTACGAAAAAATAAAAAGAAGATGTTAGTTCTAATTTCATGTATTCAAAGCGTTACAAATCAAACGAATAATTATATGCCATGGGTTGTTGCATTAATTATTGGGTTTGCTTCAGCTGGAATAAATATTTGGATGGCATATAGGAATGAAAAAAGTGTGAATCGTCAAATGCAAAACTTAAGAGATTTATCTCTTCTGGAATTCAAGAAAAAAATAAATGCCGAAAACAGACAAGAATGGTTAAACGATTTACGAAATCAAATTGCAGAGGTGATTTCTCAAGCTTCACGAATTATTCTTGAATTAAGCGATAAAGAAAACGCGGAGGCATCTACATTTTCTGCTCATGCACAAAATCTCATGTTTTGTCAATCGAAAATTCAATTGTTATTAACAAACCCTACAAAGGAAGAACAACAAAATTTACTTATAAGCATTGGAGATTTTATTGATTTTATTACCAAAAATGTAGATGGTAAACTTGAGGATGAAGAGGCGGAAGATTTTGCCTCATTAAAAAATAAAGTTATCGATGATGCTAGAAACTTGTTTAGAATTCATTGGAAAGAAATTCAAGAATTAAAATAGTTTGATTAAATTTTATGTTGATTTTTATGAATAGCTATTCTATCAAGAAAAATAATTTATAAAATGGGGGTACTAATAGATTCGGAAACAAAAAGGATTAAGACCAGTTATTTCATTTTACTATTTGTTGAGTTTTTATTTTTCTTACTATTTCTATTCGCTGAATATGAATATGATTTTCAAGGAAATTTTGTAGTCAATATATTTTTGACAATCTCTGTTGCAGTAATAATTGTGACAGCTATAATTTATTTCAATAAAATGACTTCATTAAAAAAGTCACCAATTAATTTGAACAATGATTATTTGAATCAGCAAAATGAAATTATAGAAAGCATTGAAGAAGATTATAAAAATTCAAAAGCAATCGTTATTTCCGACTCTACTAAAACTATAAGAATTCAGAATAAATGGGTGATTATCTCAAAAGCATTTAGCACTATTTATAAAACCAAGAATGAAATATTATGGGTTTACAAAATCAAAACTGATAGAAAAATAAATGGAATTTTTATTGGTTCCTGGTACTCACTATATATCGTTTTTAAAGATAGACCTGCTTTAAAAATTGGAGCTGACAGTTCTTACATTGACAAAGTGATTGGAAGATTATACGAACAAATGCCATGGATTGAAATTGGATTTAGTGAAGCGTTAAAATCCAAACATGATTCAAGTAATTTGTTAAATCAATATCAAAGTATTCAAAAAAGAAAAATGCAAATGCTTGATGCATATAACGACTTGATAAAAAATCCTTCTTTAACTGATGATGAATTAATAAATCGTGGACAGGAAAAATTAAATTCAAATGAATTCACTAGTTCAAAAATTTATTTTTCACAAGCAATAGAGAAGGGAAACACAAATATATTTTCATATTATAAAAGAGGTTTTAGTAAATATAAATTAGAAGAATACAAATCAGCTATTGATGATTTCAATATTTATCTTGGTACAAGCACAAAAGATTATGACGCATATTTTTTTCGTGGGACATCATATTATTTTATTGGTGAATTCAAATATTCTTTAGCAGACTTGAATAAAGCAATTGAGATAAATGAAAAGCATGCTTTATCATTTTTATTTCGAGGTGTTTGCAGATTAAAATTTAATGACAAAGCTGGAGCATGTAAGGATTGGAAAATGTCGAAAGAATTAGGCTGTGATAAAGCAGATGGATATTTAGAAAAATATTGCAAGTAAATAAATGAAGCCAACAATATCCTTTTTGCTCGGTTCTGGATTCTCAGTACCTGAAAACCTTCCAAGTGTAAGAACACTCAATGAACGACTTAAGAAAATTAATGAAAGTGAAATTTGCATTCATACTTCTCTCCAAGCTTTTTTCCTAAACGGGCAAAATGATCCTAACAGAATTTTCAATTGGGACTCAAGAAATTTTTTGCAGGAATTTTTAGAGTATTACAATTCCGAAATATTAACAGAAGGTGAAGAATTTCATTACGAAACATTTTATGATTTTTATTCGGGCTATTTGCATAGTAGGGAAAACAAAATAGAAATTGAACGGTTCTGGAACTCTTTCAATGAAAAGTATTTTAAACATGAAGAGCATCCAAGGGATTGTTTAAATCGAATTAGTGATTTCAATAAAAGTTTCAGTCAGTTACTTGGAGAACTACTTCACAGACCTCAGTACTTTCAAGATGTTGGATATTCAGATTATCCTCCTTATGATGACTTTGTTCAACTTCTTTTAAAACTAATCGAAAAAAATGATGTGAAAGTTCATACTCTAAATCATGATTTATTTTTCGACTGGCTTGGTCACCATCGAACAAAATTGTTTGAATATTTCTGTGATGGTTTTGAATTGGCTGGTTCACCATATTATGGTTCAGTAGGTTTTGATTTTAATAAAGGAACAAATAAAGAGATTCACAAAAATTATAATGTTAAGTTGGAATACTTCACCGATAAATATGATAAACCAATTTGTTTTTTCAAACTTCATGGAAGCATTTTTAACAAAATCCTTTATACTCCATATCCATTACAAAAAGCAGTAAGAATAAAAACCAATTATGCTGTATCACAGTATTACATGGAAGTATTTGACGATAAAAAAAATGAATACAAGTTTGAAAACTTACTTGATAGAGTTGATCCTGATTTTTTAAGCGGTACAACAAACAAAGCGCGTTCATATACTGGTGATCCATACTATGCATCACTTTTCAAACATTTTGAAAAAAATATTTCTTCTTCAGAATTACTTTTTGTAATCGGATATGGATTTCAAGACCCTGGAATTAATGATTATGTAGAGCAATATTTTCTTAAGAGAGGAAAAAAAATGATTGTAATTGACCCAAGTAATTCTTGCAAAGATTTATTAAGTAAGTACAAAGGCATTCACATCGCAAAAATTTTGGAGGAAGTTTCTATTGCAGAATATTTGAAAGAAGTGCCTAATTCGATGATATAAACTTGTCAGAGTTTTTCTTCTCATTAAACTGTAACAGTCACTCATACTCGAAAGCAAAATCGTTGATAAACTGTTGAAAACAAAAACCCTTTTTGTGGATAAAGCGCCCTCACCGATAGCTCGAACCCCAACGGCAATCAATACTTTCGCCCCACTACCAAACCAAACTATTTTACTGTGAAATTAGTCAGCTTAGAGATCAAGGGTTTTAAAAGCTTTGCCGAAAAAACCACCATCAACTTTAACGATGCTGTAACAGGTGTTGTGGGACCGAACGGAAGCGGCAAGAGTAATGTGGTGGATGCTATCCGCTGGGTGCTGGGCGAACAGAAGACCACTGTGCTGCGCTCGGAGAAAATGGAGAATGTGATTTTCAACGGCACCAAGAACCGCAAAGCCGCAGGGCTTGCCGAAGTGTTTCTGACTTTTGAAAACACAAAGAACCTGCTGCCGACTGAGTATCACTCGGTGACCATATCGCGCCACTACTACCGCAACGGCGAGAGCGAGTACAAGCTGAACAATGTAACCTGCCGCTTAAAAGACATTACGAGTTTGTTTATGGATACGGGCATCAGCAGCGACTCGTACGCGATTATTGAGCTGGGCATGGTGAACGATATTCTGAACGACAAGGAACACAGCCGCCGTAAATTGTTTGAACAGGCAGCGGGCATATCGAAGTACAAGGCGCGCAAGAAGGAAACTTTTCAGAAGCTGGAACTCACGCAAATTGATTTGAACCGCGTGGATGATTTGTTGTTTGAGATTGACAGCAACCTGAAATCGCTCGAGAGCCAGGCGCGCAAAACGGAGCGCTATTTTAAACTGAAGGAAGAATACAAGTTGCTGGCGATAGAGCTGGCAGTGTTTACGATTGACGGAATACGCAAGGCATTTGAGCAGGTGCAGCAGCAGCAACAGCAGGAAGAGGAAAAGAAGATTGCGCTCGATACGGAAATTGTGCTGAAGGAAGCGGGCATTCAGCAGGAGAAAAGAGATAACATTGAGAAAGAAAAAAATCTGTTACAGTCGCAAAAGCAACTGAATGAACTGGTGACGGGGCTGAAGCAAAAGGAAAATGAAAAAAATCTTTTAGCAGAAAATAAAAAACATCAGACCGACACGAAGGAGCGCCTTACGCAACAGAATATTTTTTCGGGAGAGAATCTCGGTCGCTTAGATGTGGAACTGGCAGATGCTGATGCACGGAACAGTAACGAACAGAAGTTGCTCATCACCCTGCAAACAGAACTGGAGCAAGCGAAGATTACATTGGAGAACATCCGGTTGGGACACAGTGATGCGCGCCGGAATTTAGATACACAGAACAGACAGGTGCAGGCAGCGGATTCGGAAATAAATGAATCGGACCGCAAGCTGGCAGTGAACAATGTGAAGAAAGAAAATTCGACGAAGGATATTCAGGTGATATGGAACGAGCACAAGCAGCGCATTGACGACAAGGGCAGAATGACTGCCGAATTATTTGAAATGCATCAGCAGGAAACTTTGCAGCGCGATGCGATTGCGCAACTGACACAGCAGGGTGATGAACTGCAATTGCAAATAGGAATTGCGGAAGAAGCGGTTGATAAAACACGCGAGACACTGAATGATAAAAACAGAAAGCTGGATGCGCGCTCGAATGAATTTAACCTGACGAAAAGTTTTATTGAGAGCATGGAAGGTTTTCCGGACTCGATAAAATTTCTGGCGCAGAACAATACCTGGTCGCAAACAAAAGCTCCGCTCCTCTCTGACATTATAAGTTGCAACCCGGAGTACCGCGTGGCGATTGAAACTTACTTAGAGAATTATCTGAACTACTATGTGGTTAGTGATATGAAGGAAGCAATGGGCGCGGTGAATTTGCTGAGCAGTGCTTCGAAAGGTCGCGCAAACTTTTTTGTGCTGAATGATTTTGAAGATTTTAATTCTTCAACTATCACTGCACCTGAAGGAACAATAGCAGCAGTGGATGTTCTGGATTTGGATAGTGAATACAAAAACTTAGGCGCGTATCTGTTACACAATGTTTTTGTGGCAGCGAATGATGCGCAGGTGGAAGGTGCACGAAATAAAAATGCGGTGATACTATCGCGCTCCGGAAAAATGATGCGCAGTCCGTACTCGGTTTCGGGTGGACAGGTGGGTTCGTTCAGCGGGAAGAGATTGGGGCGTGTGAAGAACATGGAAGCGCTCGGAAAAGAAATTGAACAACTGAAAGCTGATTCGGAAAACCTGCGCGCGCAATTGCAAACACAGCAACAGGAGTTGATTGCTTTGAAAACTTCTTCGACTGATAAGGAATTAGATGCTGCGCGTGAAAAACTGAATCACATTAAGAACCTGATTACTTCTATTAAAACCAAGATTGAACATTTAGAAGAAAGTCAGACGGCGGCTGAAGAGCGCAAGAAAGTTTTGGAACAACTGTTACACGAACTGGATGCAGAGAATGAATTGCTGAATATGCATCGTGCAGAACTGGTGGGCAAGCGCGCAGGTTTATTTGAAGCGCTGACATCTATGGAGCAATCGTTTAAAGCAACCGAAGCGGGATTGAATGAAGCATCGGTTATTTTCAACTCGAAGAATATTCAGTTTCTGCAACAGCAGAATAAAGTGGGTGGCATATCGCAGGAAATAAGTTTTAAGCAGCAAACACATCTGCAACTGAAGGAACAGATTGAGAACAACAACATCGCCATTATTCACGCCACTGCTCAGCTTGCTGATATTGAACAGAAGATGAGCATTGCGGAAGTGGAACTGATACACCTGTATGAAGAGAAGACAAGGCAGGAAGCAACAGTGGCGCAAGTGGAACAAGTGTATTACGAAAGTCGCGGACAGATAAATGCGGAGGAAGAAAAAATCAGAGTGTTACACCGCAGCAAGGAACAGGTGGAAATGATATTGAACCAGGTGAAGGAGAAATCAACCGAGATGAAAATTCAGTTGGGTTCACTGAAGGAAAGATTAGACCTTGAATTCCATTTGAACATTGAAGAGCTGATGGACAAGGAACCGAATGCTGAACTGAACAGAGAAGAACTGACTGAGAAAACCTCGCGCCTGAAAAGCCGCATTGATAATTTCGGAGAAATAAATCCGATGGCGGTTGAGGCATTCAACGAAATGAAGCAGCGCGCTGATTTCATTACCACGCAGAAAACTGATTTGGCAAATGCAAAAGAAATGTTGCTGAAGACGATTGAGGAAATTGATACCACCGCGAAAGAACAATTCTTAACTGCGTTCAATAAAATCAAAGAAAATTTTCAGAAAGTTTTCCGTTCGTTATTTACCGAAGATGATACCTGCGATTTGCTGCTCGTGAATCCGGAGAGTCCGTTGGATTCTGATATTGAAATTATCGCGAAGCCAAAAGGCAAGCGCCCGCAAACCATTAATCAACTTTCCGGTGGAGAAAAAACATTGACTGCTATCTCTCTCCTCTTCTCGCTTTATTTACTCAAGCCCGCTCCGTTTTGTATTCTCGATGAGGTGGATGCTCCGCTCGATGATGCGAACATTCATAAGTTCAACGAAATTATCAAGGAGTTCAGCCAGGATTCGCAATTCATTCTCGTCACTCACAACAAACAAACCATGAGCACCGTTGATGTTATTTATGGTGTCACTATGCAGGAGCAAGGAGTTAGTAAAGTGGTGCCGGTGGATTTCCGTAGTTTGAATTAAAAACACACTGTGTCATGCTGAGCTTGTCGAAGCATTTGGGGGTTTGCTTTTTTGAATACAAAAAAGCACCGTGCTTTCCGCTTCTATCTTTTTTTATTGATTACAATAAAAAAAGGATATCCGCTGCAATCACTAACCCGAGCATCACTAAATCTTAAGCGATAAATATTTTGAGAAGGCGATTTTTTTTCGTCCTTAATGTCGCTTCTGTCCTTTATTTTTTTTGAACGAAAATTTTCTGGATATTAAAAATTCATCGTCAATTGACTTTCATCTGAAGGTTTGATTCCCTTTTTATTCTTTGTTCGAGAAGATTTCTTTTTTGAATTATCAAATTCACTAAATCTTTTTGTTAGCAATTCAGGATATTTCTTATCAATGAATTTTTTTATCAGTGCAGCATGTGAAAGTGGTTTTCTTATATTTTCAATATCAGAGTTTGTTTCAAAGTCAAGTAAAACTAAATCTTGCTTCAACGCAATCTCTATTAACCCGAGCATCACTAAATCTTAAACGAAAACTGTTACACTGTAACACTCACACGCTTTGTCACCCTGAACTTTTCGAAGGGCACTCAACGCTTTCATCATGAACCCAACGCTGTCATTGCGAAAATTCACGCTGTCATTGCGAACATTGTAATCAATGTGAAGCAATCTGTCCAGTTCAATCCTTCTTGCGGCTGACGCACTCATTTACTGTAACATATTTTTCATGCTGTATTCTTCAGCGACAAAGTTCTGCTCGATTTGCAATCGAGCTGAGCTAAGTGTTACGATTTGTAATCGTTTTTTAACAGAAGAAAATATTAGCAGCAAAGTTCTGCTCGATTTGCAATCGAGCTGAGCTAAGTGTTACGATTTGCAATCGTTTTTTAACCTATGAAAAAATTAGCGAAAATGTTCTGCTCGATTTGCAATCGAGCTGAGCTAAGTGTTACGATTTGTAATCGTTTTTTAACAGAAGAAAAAAATAACGAATACAAAAGCAATTTTAACTTTACATTATGAGCGCTTATGCAATCAGAGAAAAAGACGGAATTTATTTTCTCACTTCAACCATAGTTGGTTGGGTAGATGTATTCACTCGCCAGCAATACCGCGATATAATTCTTGACAGTTTTGTTTACTGTCGAAAAAATAAAAACTTGCAAGTACATGGATATGTAATCATGAGCAATCACATGCACTGGTTAGCATCAGCTAAACAAGGATTCGAACTCGATGCAGTCATTCGTGATTTCAAAAAACACACAAGCAAAGAAATTGTAAAAGCAATTGGAGTCAATGAAAAAGAAAGCCGAAAAGAATGGCTCCTCAATATGTTTGCATTTGCCGGACACACTCACGCCGACAACGAAAAAAATAAACTCTGGCAAAAAGGAAATCACCCCGAAATTATTTATACCGATAAATTCTTCGACCAGAAATTAAATTACATACACAACAATCCTGTTCGTGCTGGTTTAGTTGAACTACCCGAAGATTATCTTTACAGCAGTGCTCGTGATTATCAGGGCAAGAAAGGATTAATAGAAATAGATACAATCATTCTAACTCAATTCGTAAAATGAAAACAAGCACACATTATGCAAACATCCAATCGCTTGTCACGCTGTCGGCGGGAAATGTTCCATTACAAATGGAACGCACCCAATACAGCTCGATTGCAAATCGAGCAGAACATCACGACATATCGCGCGCAACGGAAAAAGCGCTCCGATAAATCGGAGCGCTTTTTTATTTTATAAAAACTCCTAAAACTCCTTCTGTATTCCTCCTATAACTCCCAGTTAAATCTTGTACTTGTAAATCATTCAACTTCTTCCTGAGTTTTTCGGCTTCCTCTTTTGCATTGAGATAAACTGCACTGCCTTCTTCCACCTTTGTTATGCGCTCACTTAATTCTTTTTTGATTTTGGTATTCATTTGTAAATTTTCTTTCTCATCGGAGTTTGAATTAATTATAAAAGTGTTGTTGGTCAGGCGACCAACAACAGCAATAAAAATATTATAAATTTGCATTAAACAATTACTCAATGGAAACCATCATTCGTCTTCGCTTATCTGAATTGACTGAGGCAACTCTTGGAAAAATAAAAAAACTATTAAGCAGTTCAGCAATTACCGCCGATCCGCAAATAAGTATTACCGTTGATTCAGGTGATTACCCTACACAATTAAATAAATCTATTGAGCAGATAAAGAAGGGCGATACACTTTCATTTACTATGGAGGATCTTGAAACTTATGTAACCAGGAACTTTAAAGATTGAAGCAGATTATTTTTTCGCAGGTAGCGCTTAATGACCTGCAATTATTTAAATCAGGAAATCAGAAATTAGTTTTTAAAATACTGGAGTTGATTTCCGATATTCAAAAAAATCCCTATAGCGGATTAGGAAAACCCGAACCACTGAAGCATGAGTATGCAGGTATGTGGTCGAGAAGAATTAACGATGAACACCGGTTGATTTATAAAGTGAATGAAGGTTCTATTGAAATTCTAAAGTGCTTCGGGCATTATTCATAAAGCAGATATGAAATTTTCAATTCTTTCGCAAAAGATGTATTGCTAAAAGTGTTATCCAAGTGCAACCAATAATCAAACACAACCGCTGAAACAACCCTGCATAGTCAACAAAGAATGGAAGTTGTTTAAAGCCCATACTTGTAATGATGAAAGTTGCAATCATTGCGAAGCCGGTGATTGAAGAATAAGTTGCCCAACTGTGTTCGTGCATTGCAATAAAATTTTTTCGAAAAACAAAACATGCCCACGGCAAACAAACAAATACGAACATTGAAAACCCATCGTGCAAATGTCCGCGAATGGTGAACTGCGCAACTTTGAGCGGAAGGTTTGTCGGATAACCATAAACAGGATCAGTGTAACAGAAGCCAGCGACAATTAATCCAATTCCAACTAAAGAAATTAATAATGGTCCTTTGAATTTTGTTTTTGATGTATTAAAAATCCGTCGCAATCCGAATGAGAAAATGAAAAGGAGAATTCCTGTTACAATGAAATTTACAATTTGTGTCCAACCTGTTACACCAATAGCCAATGAACTTAACGGAAACCGGATTGAACTATAATCCGCTCGCATTGCACCTTCAATAAAACTGATGGTGATGAATAATGGACAGGCAATTACTCCGCACCATAAAAGAGTTTTCGTTTTGATATTCATAAAATATTTTCCTACAACTTGTTTTTGCTTTTCTTAATAAAGCCGAAATAAAAAGTAATCAGGAACAAAGTAAAATGGATGAATCCACGAACGAATAAAAAATCAGGAGTCATTACAGTATTAAAAAACGGAACAGACATATTGAGTTGAGAAAAATACCAACTCGCTCCTGATGTGACGAAAAATGCACCGGATAAAAATTTACAGGATTCTTTTAATAAGGTTTTGTTTTTCACTGCCTGATTTTTTTAATGACTTATAATTAATTTCTCCGTAACAGTTTTTTTATCGGCAATCAGTTGAATAAAATAAATTCCTTCCGGATAGTTTCGGGTTTCGAGTTTGAAGTTTTGGGCTGTTACAGTTGATGAATAAATTTCTTTTCCCAATACACCATAAATTTTCAATTGGCTGTTTTTCAAATCACTATTCTGAAAATTACAAACAGCAAATTCATTTGCCGGATTGGGTGAAATATTTATTGAGTTGTTCTCAACGCTAATTTCATAAGCACCGTTGCCCAAGCAAAGTACTGTAACAGTTGCTCCGCTGTGTGTAATAGTTGCCGGTGCAGTTACCGCCGCAGCAGGATTAGAAACTATTGTTGGCGTGCTGTTTACCTGTGTTGCAGGTACTGTTACAATGGTTGCTGTGTTGCTGCTGTTGCAATCTGTGTTTCCGTTTGCATCGGTTTTTACGAGATAAACTTCAAGGCCTGTCCCAACAAAGCTTGTAGCATAACCGGCAATAATGTATCCTCCATCATTTGCTTGAACCGCATAGTAACCTCTGTCTTCACCGGTACCACCGTAAGCTTTTGTCCAGAGTGTATCACCGTTGCTATTGGTTTTAATCATGTACATATCATAATTACCAGCGCCGAAATTGTTTGTTGTTCCACCAATAAGATAACCTCCGTCAGTAGTTTGCTGAACAGAATATAAATAATCAACAGCTGCTCCACCATAAGTTTTTGACCAAAGCAAATCACCAACATCATTTATTTTAATCAGCAAAGCATCCCAAACACCCGATCCCATTTGCGTGTGACCACCAATAATGTATCCTCCATCTGAGGTTTGCTCAATTGCATACCCATAATCAACATCAGGTCCTCCGTATTCCTTTGTCCAAAGTGTATCACCTGTTGCATTTGTTTTTATGATGTATATATCCGCACTACCTGCACCAAGAAACCGTGCGCCAGCCAAAATATATCCTCCATCAGTGGTTTGCTCTACATCGTATGCTTCATCGTGATTACTTCCACCATAAATTTTTGTCCATAGTGTATCGCCATTTGCATCAGTCTTCACGAGGTACATATCATTATCAAAACTCACTACATTATTTTTTACACCTGCGAGAATATATCCTCCATCGGTAGTTTGCTTCACTCCATAACCATAATCCTGATCCGAAGCACTACCATAAGTTTTTGTCCAAATCACATCACCGGATGAATTGGTTTTGATGAGATAGGCATCATTAATTCCTGCACTGAAACTATTTGTTGTAGCTGCGATAATAAATCCGCTGTCCGTAGTTTGTTGAACAGCATATCCGTATTCAGTACCACTTCCGCCAAAACTTTTTGTCCAAAGTGTATCACCTGCTGAGTTTGTTTTAATCAGGAGAACATCACCGTCACCTGCACCTACACTAATTGCGGTTCCAACAATTACAAACCCGCCATCAAATGTTTGCTGAATACAATTTGAATTTCCGGTATAGGTTTTTTGAAATGTTATTTGTGCATCAGTGCTGCAATTACAAATTACGAAAAGCAGAATTGTAGAAAGTAATTTTGATTTCATGATTCAATGTTTTAAAAAATAATTGGGTGCTTTTTAAAACCTAAAAATAACAAACCCCAATTACATCCATGGAGTTTAACTATTAAATAAATTCAGTATTGAAAATCCTGAAATTACAGGAGTAGTTGATTTGTAAACTTATGAATGGAGAATACTAAGCGAATAAAAAATCACCTATCAGTATAAACTCTTAATTATTCCTTAACAAATTTCCCTGAAACAGTTTTATTAAAACCCGAAGTCAAACAATAGAAATATATTCCGGCAGGAAGTTGTTTAATATCAATGCTAATTTGATTAACTCCTGTTTCAATTTTTGCTGTTTCGATTCTTCTTCCAACTAAATCAAAAATCGAGAATTCCATTTCTCCATTCAATTGATTTCCTGCAATTGTCAGTTGCTCACCAACAGGATTCGGATAAACAATGAAATTATCTGCTGTAACACTTTCAACATCAGAAACAATTTCGCCACACTCCCACTGAAACATTTGTGCATTGTAGGTTGTCTCCCATTCGGTAGTAACCTGAGTAAATGTTTTCCATTGCGCAACACCTGAAGCAACAATAGCATTGGCGCTATCGGCAATTTCAATAACACGATTATAAAATGCAATATCATTTAAACTTGCCTGCTCAAAAAAAATGGATTGCAGATAAAATCCATTGGACGGATATTGTCCGCTCTGCACTTTATCAACCACATCATTTATCAGCGCTACTACTTCTGCTACAGTAGATGTATCCCAAATTTTAATTGTGCATCCAACACCAAGATGACGAATGTGCGTGGATGTATCATGTGTTAAATAAGCAGAAGGACTTTGCGGATTCCATACCCCAAAGTATTTTAAATCATCAACATGATTCGGAGTTCCGCCACCCATCATGTAATCAGGTTTCCAGAATTGATTCGGATAAATAATTCCATACTGGCCATTCACTAAATTGGTCCAGATGTTTACTCCATTGCTGTCGTTGTAAATAGTTCCGCCAATCACTTTGCTTTCCGGCAACCCGATTGAATCCATCAGGTGCACCACATCAGGATAAATATATTGCGACTCATGCGCGTGTGGATCCATTTCAATTCCTTTGTCTTCGTGCATCCATCGAAGAATATTTTTATTTCCTGTTGATGAAAAAAATGTGGTGTCCTGCATAATTACATTGTTCAGATACACCCAATCAGATTGCATGTTCCAGGTAATTCCTTTCGACTTAAAATAATTGCTGAGTGAAATAAGTTTTGTTCGATTGGCCGAATAAAAATTCGGAACATTCCACTGAAAGGTTTCTTCGTTGTGGGTGACAAAATCGAAATACACAATTGGTGCCTGAGCGAAAAGATTGAATGACGAAACGAAAAATAAAAAAGCAAGTAAGTTCCATTTCATAAAATGAATTTTGCGATTGTGACTTGTGTAAACATAAATAGTTTATTGAGTTCACTTATAAACCCAATCTAATTGATTACTGAATATAAGCACAACAACATTAAATTGAGTTCAGCTTTTTTATTATCCTTGTAAACAATAAAACAAAACCTGTATCATGAAAACACATCACTTTAAAAAACACATTTTCATTCTTGCGTTATTACTGCAAACGAATTTTCTTTTCGCACAGCGATACGAATGGGAATCGTTTGGTGAATCCGTTTCAGGTAGTGGAAACAACGCAGGTGGCGGAGCTGCAATTGTTCGGGATGGTGCTGGCAACTTGTATTCAGTTGCTCCTTATAACTCACCTGTAATGATTCAGGGTGATACTATTCAACCACTCGATGGAGGAATTCTTGATAATTACATTGTCAAATTTAACCCAATGGGTCAACGGATATGGACCATTCCATTTGGAAGTCTTGTTCAAAATGATGCAATTTTTGATATGACAATTGATGATTCATCAAACATTTACATTTTCGAACATTCATTCGGATTCAGCATTCAGTTTGTTGATACAGTTTTAAATCTTGCCAATGCTGTTTTAATAAAAATTGATTCGGCCGGAAATTTTAAATGGGCTTCGCAAATTCCTTATACCGCAAGTTGCGGAAAGTTCATTCAGCATTCCCGTGGTTTTATTTTTCTAGGGAGTTGTGCAGGAATTCATAAAGTCAATTGTATTGATGGAAATATTATCTCAACGCTCCCGCTCTCCGGTGGATGGAGTACTCAGAAGGGAATTACTGCTGCACCAAATGGAGATATTATTACAACATACAGCATAACTTCAACAATGACTGTTGATGGTGTAACACTTCCGGTTACAGCCTCTGCTGATGGCACAGGAGGAAATTTAGCAATCATAAGAATAGATACCGCAATGAATGTACTTGCGTTCAAAGCATATGGCAATTATGTTTCCACTGCCTTGTGGCCGGTTGTAGCCGATGCCAATAATGTTTATGTATGTACTCAATCAACCATCGTAACAAATTATTTCGGAACCGACAGCATAATTCCTGAACCATATGCCGGAGCATT
>JAHEZG010000046.1:0-1125 GCA_023251195.1 Chitinophagaceae bacterium
AACTGATAAAACAAAATGTAATGGCAATACTCATCATGCCATAAAATTTTTCCGGAATTTTTTTTGACCAGTTCCGACGGGAGCGCCTGAAAAAATACTCATAGCTAATTGCAAGGCTTTGCAGTAAGCCGAAAACAATAAATGTAAAGTTTGCACCGTGCCATAAACCGGCGAGAAAAAAAACAACAACCAGAGTAAATACAAAACCTGCCGCGCCCCTGCTTCTTGTTTTTATCAATAAGGGTTGAAACAAATAATCGTTGAACCACGATGAAAGTGATATGTGCCATCGCCGCCAGAATTCTGTAATGCTCTGGCTGCTGAAAGGGCGGTTAAAATTTTTTGTTAATCGAAACCCCATCACCCGTGCAGCGCCAATTGCTATATCACTGTACCCGCTGAAATCACAATAAACCTGGTAGGCAAAAAGAAATATGGCAATCAATACAGGCAATCCCTGGTATCGGCCTGCATGATTAAACACTTCGTTCACATATACTGCAAGCTGATCGGCAAGCACCAGTTTTTTAAAAAATCCCCAGGCCATTTGTTTTAATCCCTCAGTTGCATTCTGATAGTTAAAATCATGTGCTTCATAAAACTGATGAATTAAATTTTGTGGCCGCTCAATTGGACCCGCAACCAATTGCGGATAAAACATCACATACAATGAATAGATGCCGAAATTTTTTTCTGCTTTTTGATTTCCGCGATAAACTTCAATTACATAAGCCATACTTTGAAAAGTATGAAACGAAAGGCCTACCGGCAGAATGATTGTATAAACCGGAAGCGGAACTGTGTAATTAAACAGATGCGCAACTGCTGAAAAGGAATCAATAAAAAAGTTGAAATACTTAAAAACAAAAAGTATGAGGGCAGTAGAAATTAAACTGATTACGAGTAATAACTTTCGTTTGGCTCCTGTTTGCCGCTCCATTAAAATAGCGGCGAGGTAATCAACCGAAATGGTAAGGCCGAGAATAAAAATGTAAACAGGAATAAAGGCCATGTAAAAAAAACAGCTCGCCACGAGCAACCAAATCCATCGGAACCGAAACGGCAACAGAAAAAAAACAACTGTTACCACCGGAAAAAAAACAAGAAACGAAAACGAATTGAAAA
>JAHEZG010000046.1:1135-16338 GCA_023251195.1 Chitinophagaceae bacterium
ATTTATTGCTGCTTACTCAGCACAAAACAATATGTAAAATAATTGGCCATGTGTGGTTTGCGGCTTAAGGTTAGCCGGTCAATTTTTGAAAGCAGTGGCAATAAAAATTTCCAGCCGGGCATTTTATTCCAAATCGACATGCCACGAGCCGGAACCCGCATTACCGGAAAAGCGGAAACAGTAATGAGGCCTGCTTTTTCAATTAACGATAAATAATGTTTGGGCGATCGGAATAAATGTTTTGTGGTGACAACCGATTCATTTTTGATTTGTTCGAACAGATAAATTTTTCCGGCAGGCTTCAATACACCGGCAATTTGCTGTAACCAGAGAATCGCTTCATCGTCATTGATGTGCTGAAAAACCCAATGAGAAAATGCGGTATCGAAATGGTTTTTTTTAAATGGAATTTTCAGATCGGCGAGCAATTCATAGCGAACATTGGCGCCTGTTGTAAATTTTTTTATTGCCGTTTCAATCATCAACCGGTTTGAATCAACGCCAATCACTTCTTTAACTTTATCGGTTAGCAAACAGGTAACACGACCCACCCCACATCCGAAATCAAGTATGGTTTGATTTTTTTGCGGCGCTATGTTTTTTAAAATATAATCAGCAGTAAAATAATTCCGGTACACATTTGAATGTTCTTGTCCCATTGCCACATCGAGCACAGCGTTTTCATTCTGATGCATTGTGGCGGCGTTGCTGAAAAACTCCTCCACTTGTTTATTGTCAATTTCGCTCATGATCGGATGAAGATTTTTTTTAACAGGTTCCAGGTTTTTAATTTCATCGGATGCAGCGCAAAACCGGTGTGCTGAGCCGGTAGTTGTTCGGCACCAAAGCGCAATTTAAATTTTGTAATTCCCTCGGTAAACTTCAGGTTAGCTTCTGTTTTTTCGAAAGATGTTTCGCCTAAAAAATAATTCTTAAATCCTTCTGCTTTCAGGTGCTTCATAATTTCCCAATGCAGGAACTGGCCGGCGCCAATGCTGTTTTTCACTGTGCCTCCGAAATTGTAAAGCGAATTTTTCCCGCAGTTATACAATAGTGCTCCACACAGGTATTTTCCGTTGTGTTTTGAAAAAACAAGTTGAGCTGCATTGTTTGATTTCAGTATTTCATATTCTTTTCTGATAAAGTTTTTGTTTGGAACATGACCACTCTGATTTTTATAAGTTTCGTCCATTAATAATAAAAACGATTCAATGTCATCGGCAAAATCAATTGACACTGAATTTTTTTCTGCTTTAATTACCTCGCTTCTGTGCTTTGGGCTCATTGCTTTCCACAGCACATCGGTGCTTTTGGTTAAGTCAATTTTCGCAATGCCGATTTTGCTCTCCCACACTTTATTGAATTCAGAAAACGAAAACAACTTTTCAATTTCGCCATAAAAACTATAGTTATAAAAACTGGTGATGTGCATTTGCCGGAACCATTTTTTTATTTCGGATAGCAGCAGTGTTTTAATTTTTTCAAAGTTTGTTTTGTAGTCATCATCAATCAGCAATTCACTTCCCTGTGTGGCTCTTGTGCTGATTGACCGGATGAATGGCGGTAATTTTTTTGATTCGTACCGGTAGATTTTTATTCCGCCAATTAATTTATCTCCTGAAAAACATTGAAAATAAAAGGGATAATTATTAAAAATTTTTTGCACCTCATCATAAAAAGTAGTTTGCCATATGTTTCCATTTGCAGCCGCAAGTTCATTCCATTGATAACTATTCAATGGCGTATTTTCTGAAACTGAAATGCTTAAATCAAAATGCTGTATGCTCATATAATTCCTTCTTCAGATCAGAATAAAGTTCAAGCAATTTATGTTGTTCGTTTTCCCAGTTTAAAACCTGTTTGGCTTTTATCACATTGGCTTTAAACTCTTCGTGGTTTTTTTCCAGTTGCAGAAACCCATTGAAGTAAGCATTGGGTTCATCGGCATTTACGCAAACACCAATTTTATATTTTTCAATTATTTCTCGGTGCTCGGGTTGCGCTGAAGCAAGAATTGGAAGTTCGGCCATTACATAATGAAAGAGTTTGTTTTCGAGCCCCAGCCAGTAGCTCATGTATTGTTTGTTCCAGGTACTTAATAAACCATAATCGGCACCGTTAATTACATTCACTATTTCATTTGGCTGAATGGCTGGATGAAAATAAATATTCCGGTAGCCAGCTTCTTTTACCCACTTCATAATTTCCTTTTTATTGCCACCTTCTTCACAAATAAAAACAAGTGCAACTCCCGGTTTATTTGCAAACTCGCGAATTGCTGCTTCAATGTTTCTTGATTTCCAATAAATATAAAGTGAGAAGTTCAGTACAATTTTTACTCCCGCTTCTATTCCTAATTCGTTTCTCAAATTTCTTTCACCTTTTTTCACTTCTTCGTATTCCGCCATGTTACGGATTATAACCGGGGTGTGTTTAAGCTGAAGGTACGAGGCAAGATCATCGCCAAGAGATTTTGATACGGTAATTAACCGATCAATATTTTGAGCCGATTTTTTTTCACGCGATACCTCCATGGTTCTTACTACATCGGTTTTAAACCTGATCCACGCGCTGGAACGATTGCCGTAATTAATGGGCCATGAATGAAACAGCTCGTGCGAATCGTAAATAAATTTTATTTCGGGGCGTAGTTTTTTTATGATTGAGCCTAAATACAACATGAGCTGGTCGTGGCAATGAAGTACATCAAATTGTTCGCGGCTTATCATTTCGGCTTCATGATTTCGAAGGCTGTAGTTTTTATAATCCGAAATTCCTTTTTCAAAAACTCTTTTGATAAGAATGCCATCCAGCACTTCGTGTATTGGTAAATCTTCGCGCTTCACGGCATAAACCGTTAGCGGATATCCTGCCTTAACTAATGTTGATGCCTCGCGGTAAACCCTGCTATCCATGGTAAATGGATTATCGAGCAACATGGCAATACGCGGAAGCATAAATGAATTGGAAGCTGCTGTTTTTTTTCTGTTCAGCAACTCATCATAAAACGCCAGCAGAATTTTACTTTCATTGTTCCAGTTCAATTCATTTTTAGCATTGGCAAAATTTTTCTGATAGTCAGTTTTGTTTTGAATTAATGTTTTCCAGCCATTGTAATAAGCACCCGGTTGATCAGGATTCACACACACCCCTAGTTTATATTTATCAATGATGGCGCTGTATTCGGGCTGCGCTGTTGACAGCATTGGAATTTCAGCCATCAGGTAACTGAATAATTTATTATCGAGCGCATACCAGTAACTCAAATCATTTTTATTCCAGGTCGGAATTAATCCGGCATCGCAACCCGATAAATAATTGGTGATGTCTTTATATGGAATTACATCGTGATAATAAATATTTGTGTACCCTTTTGTTTTTGCATACTGTTCAATTTCTTTTCGGTGTTCATCGGGAGAACTGATAATGACAAATGCAAGGTCGGGTTGGTTGCCGATTTCGTTTAACACTTGCACCATGTTCAGCGTTTTCAGATAAATGTGTTCGCCTATGAAAACTAAAATTTTCTGATTGTCGGGAATTGAAAATTTTTCGCGCAAAATATTTTTTCGCGATTCCATTACATCCAGATCAGGAACATTGCGAATAACAACGGGCTTGTTTTTTATTCTGAAATAATTCGACAACACATCGGCGAGCGACTGATTAACGGTGATTAAAAAATCAATGCTGCTGCGCCCGAATTTTTTTTCGCGAATGATTTGTAATCGCCTGACTAAAAAAGTTTTCAGCAGAATGGAAAAATTTTTTCCGCTGAAATTCATTGGCCATGAATGAAACAATTCGTGTGAATCATAAACCAAAACTGTTTCAGGATTTATTTTTTTCACCATCGCACCAAGATTGAGCATGAGGTGATCGTGGCAATGAATAACATCGAAATGATACGATGCAATTCGATGGGCAATCAGGCTTAATTTTTTATACGATTGAAAACGGAAAATATCTTTTGGAATGATGCGCTCAATTTTTACCTCATTCACCACTTCGCGAAACGGTAATTCGGCATGCTGCATACAAAACAAAGTGAGATCGAAGTGTTTTGCCAGGGTATAGGCCTCTCGTTTTACACGATTATCGTTTGTTAGCGGGTTATCAAGTAACATGGCAACCCGGGTTCCTTTTTGTTTTTTTTGGAGAGTGCGATTTTTATTATTCTGAATTATTTTTTTTACAAACCGGGTAATGGGTCGAACCCGCTTGAAAAAATTCATTATAGAAGGATAGCCTGTATGCGCAACTTGGGGCAATGCAATAATTTTGTCGAACTCAGATTCAGTTAACCCGAATTTTTTCAAAACATATATTTTGTCTTCAGCCAACTTGATGGAATCAAGCGGCAGTTTGTTAACTTCAATTAACGCTTCGTCACGCGTTAATTGCCCCGAACAAATCATGGTAGAAAGGTGAGACCGTCTTTTATCAACATGAAATTTTACAGGTAAAATATAGGATTGAAAAAAGCGGGTAATAATGGATTCATAATGCTTCCCTTCGTAATCGCGCCAGTTGAGTTTTTCTGAAATAATTTTTTTTGCCTCCCCTTTTTTATAATCAATGAGATCCAAAATGCGGATGTATTGTATGCCCATTATGCTTTCAAAAAATCCTTTTTTTAAAAACCCAAGTGTCGGAAATGTTTTGATTTTTCCGGAGCCAAATTTTTTAAAAATAGCTTTGATATTTATCAGATCATTTTTGTTGTGTATCCAGCGCTCGGGCAATATTCCTTCGGTCGCATAATTTTCTCCGCTCAGAATATACTTGATCCCGTACTTGCTGGCTGCCTCGTACAAGGAGGCAAATATGGCATGATCAGAAGTTGCTTCAATATCAATAACCGAAGCTTTTAAATAAGACAATTGTAAATCACGAAACTCTTCCCAATTAATTACATGAGTATGTAAATCAATTTCAAGTTTTTGAAGAATGTTTGAAATGTTGCTGACTGCTAATTCTGAATTCCAACCATTGTCGCAATGAACAGCCAGCGGCCGAAGTCCGAATTCTTTTACCAGGTAGGCTACATAAGTACTGTCAACACCACCGCTAACACCAATTACACAATCGTATTTTTTTCCGGCGCCTTTTCTTTTAATTTCTTCAATCAGCTGAAGAAAATGTTGTTTACGCGTGGGCTCCGGAAGAATTCGTTCGCTTATTATTTTATCATATAAATGACAGTGATTGCAAACACCTTCTTCATCAAAATAAATAGCAGGGTCATCGGCTGTTGAAAGAATGCAGCGGCTGCATATCCGGTAAGGTCTGTTCGATTGCATATGATTCGCCAAACATAACTACCAATTCAATTCAGAAGAAGAAGGAAAAGAAATCATCACCGCTTTATGTTTTCCGGTAAATACAAACATGCTTCCTGCCGCTGCTGCAGAAGCACCGCATGCAATCACGCTTTTTAAATCTGAAAATGAACCAGCACCACCACAAGCTACTACAGGAATTGAAACGGCTCTTGAAATTTCTCCTGTCAATTTTAAGTCGTATCCTTTCATCATTCCATCTTGCTGCACAGTTTGAATTAATATTTCTCCTGCTCCCGCATCTTCCATTTGCTCCAGGTGATTTTTCCAGGATGTAATCACTCTTTTTCCGGATGCTGAATAGAGAATATAATTTCCAAACATGCTTTTCGAAATATCAATAGACACAACAATGGTTGAACTTGCAAATTGCTTTGCTGCTTCTTTTATAAAAGATGGATTTTCTAAAGCAGTGGAATTGATAATCACTTTTTCCACTCCTGATTTTATTAATTGTTCAATGTCGTGCAGTGTTTTAATTCCGCCACCATAAGCAAGCGGCATAAAACATTCGCTTGCTAAATCGCGGATGAGTGAGAAGTTGATGGATTGATTTTTTTTAGAAGCATCAATATCCAGCACCACTATTTCATCCACTTCTTTTTCATTGAAAATTTTTATGGCATTGATCGGGTCGCCGACATATCGAGGGGAAGCAAATTTTTCAGTCTTGACCAATGCCCCCTGCTGAATTAATAAAACCGGAATAATGCGTGCGCGATAACTCATTTCAGTTCAGCAAAGTTTTTATACAATTCCATTCCATAGCGATGACTTTTTTCGGGGTGAAACTGTACACCATAAATATTTTCTTTCTGAATGCCTGAAATGAAATCGTAGCCATAATGTGTTTGCAACCACTTGTTTTCATCACGAACATTTGAAAGATGAAATGCATGAACAAAATAAAACCGATGCTCTTCATTGGTTTTTAAAAGTGTAACATCTTTCAGTTGCTCAACCGAATTCCATCCCATGTGCGGAATTCGAATGGGTTCTTCGGCTTGTTCCATATTGAATCGCACCACATCGGCATCAATCCATCCGAGCCCTTTTAATTTTCCTTCTTCACTTTGCTTACACATCAATTGTAATCCAAGACAAACACCAAGCACAGTTATTTTTTCGTTCAGCACTTTTTCATTCAGCATTTCAATCCATCCTCTGTCGTTCAGCAATTTCATTCCTGTATCAAACGAACCAACACCCGGGAGAATAATTTTCTTTGCTTCAGCAATTTCTGATGGAACGGAAGTGATAACAGCATCCGCACCGATTTTTTTCAGCATGTTTTGTATGCTTGAAATATTTCCTGCGCCGTAATCAATGATGTGAATCATGCTGATGCAAAGATGGATTAGCTGAGAATTCGTTTATATAGTTCGAGTAAATTTTTTTGTTCCTGTTCCCAATTCAGTTTTTGTTTGGCGCTCACTAATTCAGGATGAAAATTTTCGGGCTGCATTAAAATCTGTTTCAATCCTTTTGCAAATGCGCCGGGAATTTCAGGATCAACACACACACCCACATTGTTTTCTTCAACAATTTTTTTGTACTCGGGTTGCGCAGTTGCAAGTATTGGAATTTCAGCCATGATATAACTGAATAATTTATTGTCAAGCGCGAGCCAGTAACTCAAATCATTTTTATTCCACGCTGATACTATTCCAACATCGCAACCACTCAGCACACTTGTTATCTGATTGATTGGAATGAGCGGATGAAAAAACACATTGCTCCAGTTGTTTTCTTCCACCCATTGTTTAAACCACTGCGAATGCGAATCGTCGCCTGTAATTATCACCACAGAAATATCCGGCACTGTTACAATTTCTTCAATTGCCTGTTCCATGCGTAGCGAGTTGCGATACAAGTGCCCGCCGATGTAAACCACTATTTTATTTGAAGCATCAATTGAAAATTTGTTGCGCAGGTAATCACTCCTTTTAATCACGACTTCGTAACGCGGAATATTTCGTGTGACAACTGCTTTAGTTTTCAGTTGAAAATATTTTGTAAGAATATCAGCAATAGATTGATTGACTGTAATGAGAAAATCTGCTTTTCTTCCATCCACTTTTTCTTTTCGCACTTCTAATTTCCGAACAACCCATGATTTCAACCACAGCATAAATCCGGGAGCAGAAACATGCAGCGGCCAGTGATGAAATAACTCACGCGATTCGTAAATCAATCTTGCATGCGGTTGTTGCTTTTTAATTATTGTTCCGAGGTGCAACATCACGCGGTCGTGACAATGCAGAATGGCAAAATCTTTTTTAGAAATAAAAGCGGCAAGCGAGTGTAACAGCCGTTCATTTTTGAACTGATAAATTTCAGGAGTAAAAATGCGGTGAATAAAAAGATTGTTTCGTGTTTCGTTTTCGGGTAAATCTTTTTCCTGCATGCAGAATAAATGCAACTCAATATCAAGCGAACACAAACTTTCCACTTCGAGCAATGCGCGACGATCAATGGTTAAAGTGTTGTCGAGCAAGAGAGCAACTCTCTTCATCCGGTTTTAGTATATAACTTTCATTACTTCAAATGCCTCGGCAAACTCGCTTCCGATTTGCACACCACGCGCAGTTGCCAGTCCGCGAATAAACCCCTCGTTCAGATAGGCGCGATGCGATTGTGATTTATATGCCTGCAGTGCTTCCAATTTCTTCATCACAAATTTTTCCTGCAACTTGATAAAACAACTGGTTTGAAAATTCAGATTGTTCCACGGCAATTCGTAACCGAGAATGGAAGCATCTTTAAATGCACGCAGTCCTTCGTTGTGAATGACCTGATGATCCTGATGCAAATCGCTGGAGCATGGAAGAAAAACCAATTCGGGTTTCAATTCTTTTTTCAGCACCACCATGTCTTCCAGAATATTCTGACGAAACGAATTGAAGTTTCGAACATCGTAATCAAACAACCGAAGATTCTCAGCGGGGATTCCTAAAATTTTTGTGGCTGCCTTCACTTCAATTTCCAATGTATCAGGTGCCAATCCAGGCTCGAGCGAACGACGGCAGAGTGAAAAAGCAGCATAGTAAATTTCTTTTCCTTCATCCACAAATCGCGCAATGCTTCCGCCCAATCCTAACTCACCATCATCGGTATGCGGTGCTAAAACGAGAATTCTTTTTTTATTGATCATGATTTTTATTCAGCGGCTCAAATATAACTGTTAGTTGTGTTGCAACTTTTTCAATTACGGAATCACGACTTTAACAGTTGAATTTTTCATTTCATTATTCTGCAACACGGCGATGTAACACCCTGATGACAAATTCAGATTTACGAATTGAGTGTTTTTATTTTTCTCAATTGCTTGCTCGAAAACTTTTCGCCCCAACAAATCATACAACACAATTGAAGTTGAAATTTCTGATTGAAAATAAATCCGTCCATTCACATAAAATATTTTTTCAGTGGAAGGAATATGCGATTCAATAATTCCGGAAGGAAGAACAGTAAGTGTTTGTGTTGCAGTATCACTAAGGCAATGACCGGTTACAATTTGTGTAACAGTGTAAGTTCCGGGAGCATAATTGTGAGAAGTGTTTTGTTGTGCGGAAGAATTTCCATCTCCCAAATCCCACTGAAACTGCACACCATTAATGCCCGTTGATTGAAATGTAACAGTAGTTCCGGCAGCAGAAAAATCAAATCCGGCAAATGGAATATTTCCACTTTCAAACCAAAGCGATAAACTATCGAACACAATTGCGTCGGCAGTTTGCTGCAACAGTATGGCTGTTGTATCCGGCAGGGTTGAATAAAAAGTTGCGCCCACAGGTGATTCCTGGTACATAATGGCATAAAAAACACAAGCAGTTAAATAAGTTCCGTAAACAGTCGGGTGACTTTCATCTGCCTGAAATAAATCGAATGATAAACTATCGCCAATAATTTTTTTCCAGGCCATTCCAACCGGAGCAACGGTTGCGTTATTCATTTGACCCATCTCTAAATAACTTTCGCGAAGCCGCTGTTGTACTCCCCAGAAAGTACAAAGTATCGGATAGCCGGCACAGTTGGAAGCATCGCCATTCTTTTTTCCCCATGTCATATAAAATAGTGTTTCGGTACACGAATCATTTGCATGAATCAAACTGTCGAGCTTAGTGGCGTATGGATAAACATCTGTCTGCACTTGTGAAGGAGGAAACGAAGGCATTTGACTTTGTTCCTGTAACACTACAAAATCCCATGGCTGCTGTGCAATTTTTGAAAGCGTGGTTGCATTTGTTGAATGCTGCTGAAAAGTATATCCGCCAGGTGCATTTGAATCAACAAATAACGAATCACCTTTTGAAAGGGCGAATTGCTGTACGGTTAGCGGCAGATTATTAACGGACACATAACTGTTACCGATAAATAAAACAGATTTTGTTTGCGCCGAAATTTTCTGAAGCGAAATCAGCAACAGCAGAAGTGGAACTATTTTTTTCATTAAAAGAATTTTGAAAAGAAAATTATTCAGTGGTTGAAACCCAGAAATTATTCGCACCCATTCCAATATTGATGTTAATGAGATTGGATTGAATTAATTCCAACATGGCGAGAAAAGTAAAGATGGCGTGAATGCGATTTTCGCAGTGCTCGAATATTCCGATGAATGGAACATTGCTTCCACGGCGCACCACTTCCATAATTTTATCTCTTGACCCTTCAATGGAATATGCATACTGAATAACCTGATGAATTGGTTTGTTCTTGTCCTCTTCATAACGGGTCATCACTTTTTCAAATGCTTTCAGCAAACGGAAAAGTGTGAGCGTGTGCAACTCTGCTTCGCCCGATAAACTTTCTGATAAAACTTTTAATTCGCCAACTGCATTTCCGCGTTCATATTTTCCGGCGCGGTTGTCTTCCAATTGGCGCATTTGTTCCTGCACTTCCTTGAATTTTTTATACTCCAATAATTTTGCAACCAACTCATCACGCGGATCAATTTCATTTCCGGTGGCATCAATATCTTTTCTCGGCAATAATAATTTTGCTTTGATGCGCATGAGTGTTGCAGCAACCACAATAAACTCGCTTGCTAATTCTATGTTCATCAGACTCGCTTGATGCAGATAATCCAAAAAATCTTTTGTGATTGTATAAATCGGAATATCGTTGATATCGAGTTCATCGCGCTCAATAAAAAAAAGCAGCAGGTCAAACGGACCTTCAAACTGCGGCAGTTTTATCTCGTATGTTTTATCGTTCATTGGTGGCAAATGTATTGATTGTTATATGCAACAGTATGTGTCGGATTTGCGATGTGAATAATCTGATTTCTGTGTTGATTATTCAGTGCTTTTTCGCATCCCGACTTCATCGGGATAAACGCCGAATTAATATTTTCGGAAATACAGAGAAACACGGAGAGATATTCACTAATAAATTCTTTGCTCCTTAATTTGCTTTGCGTGAAAAATCAAACAGGGTGACCGTTATCAGAAATTATAACTGTTAGAATTGAATCGCGGATTTACAATGTTGTTATAAATACTCCCGAACTGATAACTCAAACCCACTGATCCATAATAGCGGAAGTTGGTTTCCAATTGTTTTATCTGCAACAAAACTTCTTCCTGACTGGCTCCTGATTTCGGCAATGAAATCTGATCATGAATGATGGAAAAACTTCCGTACAAATCCAACGATAATCCTTCGAACAAACGAATGCTTGCAGAACCAGAAACATTCAAACTGTTCTTGCTGAAATCATACAAGTAGGTAGCTCCTGACACTGTAAAATTTGTGCTTCCCCATTTTTGTTTGAAGCGCATTGAGCTTCTTAATCGTTGCTGCACCACCGACTGTTTTAGTTTATTGAAAATCGTAGTGTCGTTGTATTCACCGGTTTGATATTGTACTTCGTAATAGAAAGTCCAGAGCTTGCGGTTCGATTGCGAATACGGAAACACATCAAACTCCAGTGCAGGTCCGGTGCTCACGACCCATTTTATATTATCGTAAATGCTTGACGAATAATCAGCAATCAATCCGGTTGACCAATGCTTGTTTAAACTTTTCACATAGCTCGCTCCTGCATATTTCGAATTCGATTCATTTACAAATTCAGTGGTATCATCAAATTTGTAAATGCTTTTGTTGTAATTAATTCCCGCATAAAAATTCAACTTCATTTTCGCGGTGACTTTATCTGCAGAAATATTTCCGTTGTAATAAGAACTGGTCGATTGCTTTTCGCCATTCCAGTTTCCATTTCCTCCAATGGAAAACACCCAACTGCGCCAATGGTCAACGGTATCTTTCTGAGCAACAGTTGCAGTATCTTCCTGAGGTGAGGTGATATTAATTTTAGAGGCCATTGTGGTGTGCGCCACATACCGCATCAACCCAACCGTTATAATTTGTGTTAAACCTTTTCGGGTTTCATCGGAAGTGTTGTTTGAATTTGCGGTGAAGTACAGCGTGTCGTTTTCATTCTGAAAAATTTGCTGTCCGAGATAATAAAGCGTGTAAATACTTCCGCCACTCGCTGTGTATTCTTTAGTTATTAAAAGATGAACATCGGACTGCACCGGGTCGCGGACAAAATTTACACAGTTGATTTCGGTGCGCATAAAATCTTCGTCGCAGTACGGACAATCCAGATAAACTTTCAACGCGCCGCTGATACAGGTTTGTTTATTGGTTTGTGCAAATGAAAATTGAATTGATATCAGTAGTGTAACAGTGATTGAAAACAGAGCAATGATTTTTTTTACCATTTCAATTTTGTTTTTTGAAAGAAAAAATTTCTGTGGTGAAAATACTTTTTTGAATAACGAATGGAAGGAAGAAAAAAGTATGGCTGAAATTATTTATTCAGCGATAAATCATTTGAATTTAAAATGGCTTTATAAATCGCCTCCTGAATATTCTTGCGCACATTGAGTGAATTTATTTTACTGTTTTCATCATCTGGGAAAGTTCGGTTTGATAGAAAAACAAAAGTTAAATTGTATTGGGGATCAGTCCACACACAAGTGCCTGTGAATCCCTGATGACCGTAAGTGTTACACGATGCTTCGCTACAACACGGACTTGCTCTGTCAGGGTCAGGTTCCGGTTTATCGAAACCCAAACCACGGCGACAAATTTTTCCTGCTTGTGTTGTAAACTTCTGAACTGTTTCGGGAGAGAAATATTTTTCGCCGCCATACTCGCCTTTGTTCAACAGCATTTGCATTTCAATCGCTAAATCATTTGCTGATGAAAAAACTCCGGCGTGTCCTCCCACTCCTCCCAGCATTGCAGCGCCCTGGTCGTGCACAAATCCACGGATTAATTCGTGACGATAAAAATTATCATAGTTCGACGGAACAATTCTGTCCAATGAAAATTTATCTGTTGGATTGTAAGTCATGGTTGGCAATCCAAGTGGCGCATAAAAATTTTTGTCTACTAATTCATCAATTGGTTTACCGCGAATTTTTTCAGCAACTGCTTTCAGGAAATAAAAATCCAAATCAGAGTAAACATATGTTCCTCGCGTGTTTACGGGTGAAGAAAGAATATCCTGCCACATGGTATCTATGTAAGCAGGACAGATAAATATATCTTTTGTAACGCGAACACATTTTTCTTTTGTTGAAATGCTGCTGTAAAGATTTGCATCCAAACCACCACGCGCATCAAGCGTGTGTTTGTAAAACGGAATAAATGGTTTTAATCCTGCGGTGTGGGTGAGTAGTTCCTTAATCACAATAGCCGATTTGTTTGTGCCTCTTGTTTCAGGCAAGTAGTCACCGACTGTTTTATTCAAATCAATTTTTCCTTCGTCATACAGCTTCATGATTTCCATATTGGTCGCAGCGATTTTTGTAATGGATGCGAGGTCGTACAAATCATCGTTGCGCACGGAATCAATTTTATCGTAGGTGAAGTAGCCGAAAGATTTTTGGTAAATAACTATTCCATCCTTCGCCACTAAAACCTGACAGCCGGGAAATGCTCTGTCCAACAAAGCATCATCAACTATCGAATCAATTTTCTTCAGCAAATCTTCGCGCACTCCGACCTCTTCGGGTTGTGAATATTTTAATCTGATTGTTGAGGTAGTGAGCAATCCTGTTCCCGACGGAATTGTTTTCGAAGCGCTCACTGATAATTTTCCTTTCGCTTTTATTCCGCCGAATAAAAGTTGTGCCGCCATTTTTTGCGTGATGGATTCATCGTTGTAACACTCCAACAACCAGTTCTTGTCTTCAAAAAATTTCAACGCATACGGACTTCCGAAAACCGTTACAATTGTTTTTTTTTGCTGGCTGATTGCATCAATAAAAGTTTCTGCGCTCTGCGTGATTCCGTAAAAGTCGCTCGACTTTTTATTCATGTTGTGAATGCTCACGATAACGAGATTGTAATCTTTTAACTTCGTTGCAAGTGCTGCATAATCCTCCTTGCTCGCCTGTTTATCCATCTGAAAACTTTTCACCGGCGCATATTGCTCCAACATTTCCTGAAACTGATTTCTGCTGAAAGCCCCAATGGCAACTGATGCAATTCGCAGTGTATCCAATTTCTTCAATGGAATAAAATTGTTTTCATTGTGAACGAGTGTCAATGCATTTTCAACCAATTGTTGTTTCAATAATTTCGCTTCGTTGGTATTTAAATCTGCATTCAGATTTTTTAATGAAATGCTTTGTCGCTTGTTTAATCCGCACCAGTATTTCGCACGCAGAATTTTTTTCACTCGCTCATCCACTTCTGCTCTTGTAATAAATCCGCTGTCAATTGCAGCTTTAATCTGTTTGATGGCTTCACCCACATTTCCTGAAAACAACAACACATCATTGCCGGCGAGCAGTGCCATTGCATCTACTTTTCCGGGAGCCGAATAATTACTTACTCCTTTCATGTTCATTGCATCAGTAAAAATCAATCCCTGAAATCCGAGTTGCTGTTTTAAAATTCCGCTGACAATTGCAGGTGAAAGTGTTGAAGCGCGATTCTTAGTTGAATCCAATGCAGGAATAAAAAGATGCGCAACCATCATGCTTCCCACTCCTGCATTAATCATTTCTTTGAAAGGAAATAATTCGAGCGTATCGAGTCTTTGCTTCGAAGCATTGATTACAGGAAGCGCGAGGTGCGAATCGGTATCAGTATCACCATGACCGGGAAAATGTTTTGCGCAGGCAATCACTCCGCCATCCTGCAAACCTTTCATGTAGGCAATTCCTTTTTTCGCCACATTGTATTTGTTGTCGCCGAAACTTCTGTCGCCGATAACAGGATTGAGCGCATTGTTATTTATATCAACATCCGGCGCAAAATTTATGTTCACTCCGATGCGCTTGCACTGCCGCGCAATTTCTTTTCCCATTAAATAAATGAGCGAATCATTTTGAATGGCACCGAGCATTTGTTGTCGCGGAAAATTCATGGTGCTGTCGAGGCGCATACTTAATCCCCACTCACCATCAATGGCAATGAGCAGCGGAACCTTACTTACATTCTGATAAAAATTGGTGAGCGATGCTTGTCGCCCCGGTCCACCCTGCATAAAAATCAATCCGCCGATTTTGTACTTAGAAATCATGGCGGCGATATTTAACTTTTCCTCTGAACCTTTATTACTGTATGCAGCCATCATAAACAACTGACCCAATCTTTCATCGGGAGTCAGTGTATTGAAAATGGAATCGGCCCATGCAGAACTCTCAATTAAAAACGGCGGCACATCGCCGTCAAATAATTTAATGTCTCTCGGTCCGGGTGAAGCCAAGGGCAGGAAAAAAATTCCGGCGAGCACAATAAAAACAAACAACTTCTTCATGTCTTCAAATAAAAAACAACTATGGCGGTGGATGATTCAATCACTTATACTATTCTCCACAACGATTTGTTTGA
>JAHEZG010000341.1 GCA_023251195.1 Chitinophagaceae bacterium
AAAAAAATCACTCACGATGTGCTGCAGATTGTAACTGAATAGCCAAAAGAGTTCAAATTCACACCCGGGCAGGCAACAGAAATTTCTATTAATAAAAACGGTTGGGCCGATGAGAAAAGACCTTTCACATTTACTTGCCTTCCTGAGAATGATTTCCTGGAATTTACCATCAAGACATATCCATCGCACAACGGAGTAACCAATGAATTACTAACACTGAAAATAAACGATGAGTTGATTTTGCATGATGTGTTTGGAGCAATTGCCTATAAAGGCGAAGGCGTTTTTATTGCCGGAGGTGCAGGAGTTACACCTTTCATTTCCATCTTCAGGAATCTTGAATCAAAAAAAGAAATCGGTTACAACAAACTCATTTTTGCAAACAAATCAAAAACCGATATCATACTCGAAAACGAATTTAAAAAATTACTGGGCGAAAACTTCATTAACATTTTATCAGATGAGGAAAGTGATGGATATGCGAACGGTAAAATTACCGAAGATTTTATTCGAGCAAACACTGACATAAACAATAAAATATTTTATGTATGTGGGCCTCCGCCAATGATGCAGGCGGTAATTAATCAATTAGTGAATTTACAGGTAACCGAAAAATCAATAGTTAAAGAATCATTTTAATGCTAAGCATTTCACAAACAATTCAATGAACACAAACAGATTATCAAAAACCATTGCCGCAGCACTCAACGCGCAAATGACGAAGGAAGCACACGCTTCACAAATTTATTTAGCCTACGGAGCATGGGCAAACCATCAACGATTCGGCGGCATTGGTAATTTTCTTTTCCGCCATGCACAAGAAGAGCGGAACCACATGATGAAAATTCTGGAGTACATTTTAAAAAGAGGTGGTAAAGTTCAGGTAACGGCTATTTCGGCACCGCCTGAAAATCCAAAAAGTATTTTCAATTGCTTTGAAAAAATATTTGACCATGAGGTTGACAATACCAAGGGAATATACAAATTAGTTAAAATGAGTTTGGAAGAAGAAGATTGGGCAACCTGGAATTTTATGCAATGGTTTGTAAAAGAACAGGTGGAAGAAGAAACTCTTGCCATGAATCTGCTCGATAAAATTAAAATTGCGGGTGGCGAACAAATTAACAGTACTGCATTGTATTCACTCGACCGCGATTTTGAAACTGCAACCGATGAAGTGAAATCGGCACAGGAAGTAACTGCAATAAATCCTTAAAATAAATTCAACAATTAATCTGAAGAACCATGAAAACCGAAAAAATGCTGAACGACGATATTCTGAAAATTACAATGGACATTCAGAACCAATATCCGGAATTATTGAAATATTTAGAAGAAATGCCTGTTACAATCCCTACCGAAAAAAATCCGGCAATAACAGCAGCGAATTTGCAGTCCTATTATGAATCACTGCAATCAATATTGACAAAATACAAAATTAACCAACCGGTTAGGGAGTATGAATATTATCCAGACAGAAATTAATTGGGATTAAAAACATAAAATATTCCCACATCATGCAGAAATTAAAAATCAATAATCAGTTTATGAATTTGCACTCAAAAAATTATGCCTTCATTAGCCGCCATCTCAAATATTGATTTCCCGTTTCGGGTTGATCAGCAGGAAGTAAAAAAATATGCGAAGGATTTATTCACCCCTTCGTTTCCACAAGTTGAACGAATGATGAGTGCATTTGATAACACTGAAATAAAAACCAGGAATTTTTGCAAGCCGCTCGATTATTATTCTTCTGTTCACACTTTTCAGGAACAGAATAAAGAGTACATCAGCATCGCATTGGAATATTCGGTGAAGGCAATTGAACAATGCATTGCATTCGCTCAGATTGATAAGAATGATGTAACAGATATTATTTTTCTTTCCACCACAGGGCTTGCAACTCCGAGCATTGATGCATTAATCATCAATCAAATGAAATTGAATCAGCATATCAATCGCACACCGGTTTTCGGTTTAGGTTGTGCGGGTGGTGTGGCAGGATATTCTAAAGCCAACATTATTGCAAAAGCAAATCCGGATGCAGTGGTGTTGGTTGTTGCGGTGGAATTGTGCTCACTCACTTTTCTGAGAAACGATTACAGCAAAAGCAATTTCATTGGTTCAAGTTTGTTTGCTGATGGGGTGGCCTGTTGCATTATTACCGGAGATAATCACACGAACAAAACTAAAAATTCGATTTCATTTTTAGCTGCGCAAAGTAAATTGTACTACGACACATTGGATGTGATGGGTTGGGAATTTTTAGATGAAGGATTTAAAGTTTTGTTTTCGCAGGATATTCCAACCATCATTTCAAAAAATATTCATTACGATGTGGTTTCGTTTTTAGGAAAACAAAAACTGAATCTTTATGATATCCGGAATTTTATTTTTCATCCCGGCGGAAAAAAAGTTTTATCGGCTTACACCGATTCATTAAAAGTGGAAGGCGATTTTCTGAAAAATACACGAGAGGTGATGAACGATTACGGCAACATGAGCAGCCCCACTGTTTTATATGTGCTCGAACGATTCTTCACACAAGGTTTTGAAAACGGATATGGCCTGATGGTTTCCATGGGCCCCGGCTTTTCGAGCGAAATGGTTTTATTGCAGATGAACAAACAATAAGATGGTTTTCTTTTTTTTTATCTCATTAATTATTCTGCTGCGCATAGGAGAATTAATTCTTTCGCGAAGAAATGAAATCTGGTTGCTGCAAAACGATGCCATTGAATATGGCAAAAAGCATTATCCATTTATTGTTGCGCTGCATGTTGCATTTCTTGCTTCGGTGATTATTGAATACACAACAAAAGAAACTCCATCATACAATTTATTTTTTCTCTTGTTTTATTTTTTATTGCTTGTATTTAAGTGTTGGATTATTTTTTCATTGGGAAAATTCTGGAACACAAAAATATATCGCATACCCAATGTTCCATTAATACAAAAAGGCCCTTACAAATATTTTAAGCATCCGAATTACTTTGTTGTGATTGCCGAAATTGCAATTATCCCGCTAGCCTTTCATTTGTATTTCACGGCTGTTATTTTTTCGATTCTTAATGCAATCATGTTAGTGGTGAGAATCAAGGAAGAGAATAAGGCATTGAAAATTTAATTGCTCAGTTAATTTTTAGAAAATTATTTGTAGCGGAGGATTGCTGCGAGCTGTTCCATTTTAATCGGCTTCACATAGTATCCGACAATGTCTTTATACTTTCTTGATTTTTCGAGATCAGCTATATCAGCCGAAGAGGTGAGTATGAAAACATTTTTATGAATTTTCAGTTTCTGCAATTCATCTAAAAATTCCCATCCATTTATGGATGGCATATTTATGTCGAGCAAGATTGTGTCGAATATTTCCCCTTCTTCAGCATTTAAAAGTGCAAGTGCTTCAATAGGATCAGTCAGTTGCTTGTACTGAATTTTATTGGGCTGCATGGAAAGTAAGGTTTCAATTATATACAGATAGGTAGAGTCGTCATCGAGAATCAGCGCAGTCATAGTGTTTTGTTTAGTGCTTTTAAAAATTTATTTTCTTGATAAATTATTTCAGCTAATCATTTCTTCCATCAGCTTAAACGAAAGTGGTTTCACCAGGTATCCTTTTACTTCAGGATTATCAGTTGCCTTTTGTTTATCACATGAATCAATGGAGGATGATAAAATATAAATGGTGAACTGATCCTTGATGTGTTTGGGAAAATGATGAAACTTTTCCAAAAATTGCCAGCCCGTTATCGCTGGCATATTTATATCGAGCAGTAAAATAGTATTCACTTTTTCTGCTTCAGCGGTGTATTCTTTTTCTATGTAAGCAAGTCCTTCCAACGGAGATTCAAAAGCAATGACTTCAGCATTCTTCTTAATGTTTTTAATCACCATTTCACAAATCATGTGGTTGCTGTAATCATCATCCACTAATAAGTATCGTCGTTCGCTTTTCATAAAAAAATGTTTTTGAAATTTGAAAGGAGTAAAAATTATTTCGGGTTTAATTATCAGAAGTTTCTATTTCCCAGTCTCGCGATTCAGGAAATTC
>JAHEZG010000342.1 GCA_023251195.1 Chitinophagaceae bacterium
ATTGCTTCAACAACTCCTTTCGTCTGCGAAAACTCTTTTATGTTATCGCGCAGTTGTTTATCCAAAACAGTTCGGTCAGTTACTACAATAACTGAATCGAAAATATTTTTCTGTCCGGTTTCATCATGCAATCCGATTAACTGATGTGAAAGCCACGCAATGGAATTTGATTTTCCCGAACCAGCCGAATGCTGCACTAAATACTTTTGACCAATCCCATTTTTCTTTGTGTGATTCAAAATACTTCTCACACAAGTGAGCTGATGATAACGGGGGAAAATCATTTTCTTTTTTTTCTTCCCTGTATCTTCATCTGTTTCTTCAATCACCTGTGCAAACTTGTCAATGATGTTGCTGAGCGAATCCTTGCTCAACACTTCTTCCCACAAGTAATGTGTTTTAAGTCCCTTTGGATTTACCGGATTGCCTGCACCAAAATTTCCATGTGGTTTTCCATCATTCAATCCTTTATTGAAAGGAAGAAAATCTGTTTTCTTTCCTTTCAGGTGTGCACTCATGTAAACCAATTCAGTATCGGCAGCAAAGTGAACCATACACCTTGCAAACGAAAATATTTTTTCTTTCGGGTCTCGGTCGTTTTGATATTGTCGTATTCCATTTTGAACATGCTGACCGCTCAATGGATTTTTTAATTCGCTTGTGATAACCGGAATTCCATTGACAAAAACAGTTAAGTCTAATCTGTTTTCATTTTCCAGACTGTACTTTAATTCCTGTGTAACAGAAAATAAATTGCTGTGATAATTATCTAAATCCTTTTTATTAAAAGTGGATGATGGTTTTCTGTAAAAGAGTTGAATGGTTTTATCAAAGTGTTTTACACCCTTGCGTAAAACTTCAATCACTCCATCTGTTTTTAGTTTTTCATCTAAGCGAACTAAAAAACTTCGCTCACCTTTTTGCTGAATAAAATCGTACGCTTCTGTTTGTGATGCTTCAATAAATGAGAGCAATTGTTTTGTGTTGATACAAAAGTCTCTGTCAAATTCAGAGGGTGATGTTTCAATATATTTATGTTCTTCAACCAGATACTTGGTGATGAAAATTTGAAATCCTTTTTCAGATGTATCAGTGAATTGAAATGACATATGCTTAATTCAATTGTAGTTGTTTTTTGCTTTCGGATACATTCAATTTACCAGTAACCACCATTGTAATTATTGCCTCACGATATTCTTTTATAGATTCAATTTCCTTTTTGATTCTTTCAATTGCAATTTTATTTTCCTTACGAATTAAGTTAATCCTCTTAATAATTTCCACCTGTTCCTCTTTTGGTGGTAATGCAATTTTCATTTTGACAAGCTTAGTAATGTAGATGTGTTTGATTGTAGTTCCTTCGGCATCATAAATCATTTTATCCCGATAACATTTACTTCTTAAGACAGTTTCTATAAAGATGCTGGAAGTTTTTTTATTACTAACTCTTAATAAAGCCACTGATTGACTAATACAAGTTTGTTCTCCATTAAATAGTGATGTTCTTCCCAGTGTTCCATCCTTGGTTAATAAAATGTCTCCTTTCAATGGAACACTTTTTTCAGAAAGTTTTTTAAAATCTTTTTCTGATGTTCTTCTACATGATGAATAGAATATTTCGCCATCTCCGATGTCATTTGCTGTTAGCATAAAAGGTCCTTCATTTGTAGTAGGCAATGGATTGGTAAAGCCATAAGAAATAAATTTTAAAAGGTAGCCAATTGGAATCAAATTCCAATTAGAAGGAATTAAACCCAACCAAATACTTCCACTTTCTTTAAAATTTTTCTTCTCCAATCCTTGTGTTACAATCATTGAAATTTCTTTCTCTTCTCTTTCAATAATTATTTCAATCAATTTTTCCTTAATGCGGATAAATTTCTCAATAGCTTCATTCTTCTTGTCTAAATATTTTACAATTTCATTTTGCACTTCCAGTGGTGGAAGTATGGTATACATCCGTTTGAAATCGGTGTAACGCAAACTCAATTGGTCATCCACAATACCATACGAAAATCGTTTACTGTAATTAGTATAAAAAGTAGTTCGAAACATGTAATGAAAAAATCGCGGATTGATTTTCATTTTTGGTTTCAACACTACATATGCAGGGCTTGTTATACCTTGGTAATTACTATAACCTAAAGCCCCCTGCCACATTCTCATTCTGTTGTATGCAATGTCTCCAACTTTAATCAGCTTGTACTTGCTTTTATCTTCGTTGCTGTTGTCTTTTTTTATTTCAACTTCAGTTTGCTTAATCACACCTCTTCCGATAGTCACAGAAAGCAATTCTTCTTTTGTATGTCCTCTGTCAATCCGTTCTTCAAAGATTGCAATGTTGGGTAAAAGTTGCCATCCATCTGGCAACTGCTTTGTGTAATCATACACAACAGGATTATATTTTTTATATGGTTGCAGAGTTGGCATCAGTCGTTCACAATTTCATTTAATATTCCTTCAGTTTCTTTTTCAAGTTCAAATATTTCTGCTGTAATTTCTTCAATGCTTCTTGGCGGAACATAGTTGTAGAAATATCTTGTAAAAGAAATTTCATAACCTTTCACAGTTTTACTTTCATCCATCCACGCATCAGGTATGTGCAACAAAACTTCTCGTTTAAAAAACTCATGTATGTCCTGGTCAAGCGGAACATTTTCAGTGTCGCGTAAATCACTGTCAGCAACATAATGAACTGTTCCTTTTTTATCAGTGCTTTCTATTACTCTTTCCGCATCTTCATTCTTCCAACTAACAGCATCTAAAATAGTTTTGAGTGATTTGGTTTCCAGTTTTAATTTCTTCAATGCCTGATTTACCAATGGAACAAATTCATTGTAATCATCAAATTGTTTTTCACCAAAATGCTTTGCTAATTTTTCTGCGACTTGCATAATGTTTAATTGCTCATTCCAAAACTCCTGAGAAAGCAATTTGTTTTTTGCAGCCGGTGCCAGCTTAATATCATTAGCAGTTAAATGTTTTTCAATTTTGTCTTTGTGCTTTTTTAAATCTTTGTATAGTACATCACCAAAGTGAGTGTAAGCATATTCCATTTCATCCTTTATGCTCTTATCATAACGCAAAGCTGCAACCGCTTCGGCTGTAAACTTTGATGAAAGCCGCAAGGGTCTTTCAACAGTTATTTTATTGTAACCAAAATATTCGTTGTCATAAATTTTTGAAATTTCAGTTGGCTTGAAATCAATATAGAGTTGTGTAATGTCAGTAATTTGCTTCGGAGTCATTTCGCAATTCTTCTGTCCGAGATTCTTGCGAAGTTTCTCGAAAAGCTCCATTGCATTTATCAATTGCACCTTGCCTTTACGATGTGCTGCTTTTTTATTTGATACAATCCAGATGTAAGTAGGAATGCCAGTATTGTAAAAAATATTTTTAGGCAAAGCAATAATGCACTCCAGCCAATCATTTTCAATAATGTATTTTCTTATTTCACTTTCACCTCCACCTGCATCTCCGGTAAATAATGCAGAACCATTGTGAACCGTTGCAATGCGACTGCCTTGTTCAGTATTATGTTTCATCTTGCTCACCATGTTCATCAGGAACAAAAGTTGTCCGTCAGAAATGGTAGGCAATCCGATTTGAAAGCGCGGGTCTTTAATTACTTCTTTTCCTTTTTTTCCTCTGTCATCTACAATTGCATCTTCATCAATCTTCCATGTTTTTCCATAAGGAGGATTGGAAAGCATAAAGTCAAAATGCATGTTTCCAAAACCATCCTTACCCAAGGTTGAACCATACTTAATGTTGTTTGCATTCTCTCCTTTAATCAGCATGTCACTGGTGCAGATGGCATAAGTTTCAGGATTTACTTCCTGTCCGTACAACTCAATGGTGACTTTGTTATTTGTTAAGTCTAACGCAAAGTGTTCTGCTTCTGTAAGCATTCCACCACTTCCACACGCAGGGTCATAAATAAGATAAGTTCCTTTTTTGATTTTGTCTTTCACAGGCAAAAACA
>JAHEZG010000343.1 GCA_023251195.1 Chitinophagaceae bacterium
ATATTCTTCATTGCGGAAACGATACCCTTTGGTTGAATGCCGGGCCGAATGGTATTAATTATTTATGGAACGATGGCAGCACCAATCAAACGCTTGCCGTTACGGCTTCGGGTGAATTCTGGGTGAAAAAAACTTTTGATTCCGGTTGTGTTGATATTGATACCATTGAAATTCATTTTGTGCCTGCTCCCGAAGTTGATTTGGGTAACGATACCACTTATTGCACAAGCACCTTAGTAGTTTTAAATGCCGGTGCAGGTGCTGCTAACTATCAATGGAACACCGGTGCCGGCAGCCAAACCATTCAACCCGTTGTTTCGGGTGTGTATGCGGTAACTGTTACTAATGCCGGTGGTTGTGCCGTTACCGATACTATTTCATTAATTTTTCATGGCACTTCTGTTTCACTTGGAAATAATTTAACCATTTGCCAGACAGATTCCGTTGTAATAAATGCAGGAACCGGTTTTATAAATTATTTGTGGACCAACGGCAGTACTGATTCTTCCATCATTGTTTCGGCTGCTGGAAATTACTCGGTTACTGTTACTGATCTGGTTGGATGTATTTCAAATGACAACCTCATTGTTTCGGTTTCTGTTCCCGTGGTTTCCATTGGTTCCGATACTTTATTATGCAATGCCGTAAACTTTACTTTACACACCAACACGCCTTTTGCACAATACACCTGGCAAAATAATTCGCATGCGGCCACACTTACTGTTTCTGCTTCCGGTTCCTATTCAGTTACAGTAACCAATTCATTTGGTTGCACCGCAACTGATTCAGTGAATCTGTTTTTTTCTAGCCCGGAAATTGATTTAGGAAACGATACTGTAATATGTAATCACACCACTGCTGAGTTATTTGCAGCTTCAGGGTTTGATGCGTATGAATGGAGCAACGGAAGCACCGAACAGCAAATTATTATTGATTCGGCAGGCAATTATTCTGTTACTGTTACCGATGCTTATGGTTGTACCGTTGCCGATTCAAAAAATATTTCGGTTGATATTCCATTTCTTTTTATCGGTAACGATTCGAGCTCTTGCAATGGCAATAACATTTTCTTCGATGCCGGATTTTCTTTTGCAAAATATGTATGGAATACCAGTTCAACCGACCGATTTATTTCAACCACCGGTGCCGGAATTTATTCGGTTACTGTTACCGATGTTAATGGTTGCACTGCTTCTGATACTGCTGTTGTTTCTTATACCGATTGCATTGACATTGATGTGCCTACCGGTTTTTCACCCAATGGCAATGGCCATAATGATTACTTCCACATCTTAAATACTTCCGATTTTATTTATGTCGGTTTTAAAATTTATAATCGTTGGGGTCAACTCATTTATGAATCTTCTGATGGCAATGGGTACTGGAACGGAAAGTTTAACAACACCGATTGCGAAGTGGGTGTTTATGTTTTTGTTGTTTCCGGTAAAAATTTCCTGAACCACTCGGTTTTCAAAAAAGGAAATATTACTCTGCTCAGATAAATTTCCATTTCAACTACTTGCTTTTCCGGTTTTCAATTTTAAATCCCTGAAATTATTTTCGCGATATATGTTTATTATCATTTCAAAATTTACAGTTGTTGGTTGAATGAAAAAAATAATTCTACTCCACCTGTTTTTATCAGCAGGTAATTTATTATTTGCACAAACCGGATATTTTATTTGCGAAAATTTTAATGCATTACCTTTTCATTCTTTCCCGATTTTAAAAACAACAGAAAACCACATTGCTGTTTTTAAAATCAATACACTTATACAATTAACCGAATTGAATAAAATTATTGATACAACTGATAAAGTAATTTTTGACAAGCTTTTTAATACGAACGACAGTGTGTCATATGGTAAAACATCAATTGATTATAATATTCTTTGCAATACTTCTACGATTTTTTCGGTAGCGGTTTCCAGCGAATGGTGCGGCGCCTCATGCGGCCACTGGACAAATTATTACAATTTTAATTCTGCAAATGGTGATTTAATCAGCTTGTATGATTTGCTTGATAAAAATAAAATTTCAGCAGCAGCAAACTATTTACAAATGAAAAGAACTGCCCATTTTATATCGCAATTAAAAAACATTGAATCCAACGAACCGGTTGATACCCTTTCCATTTTAGAAGAAATTAACAACAGCCATCTTGGTTATTTCTATTTCAGAAACGATTCTTTTTTTATTGATGATGAAGAATGTCTTTCGAAATTGGAAAAATATTTAGACCTGAATATGACTACTGCATTCAGTTACAGTGAACTTCAACTCTATTTAAATAAGTATGGCACCGCCTTATTTAAAGAGAATAAAAAAGGAATTGATAAATTCAGAGGAGAACACTTTCCGCAATTATATATCGGAACCACGAGTGATGCCCGAACATTTTATTTCAGTTACAAATTTTATTATGATACTAACGGCGAAGGCTTTATTGCTTTTACAACCGATGGCATTGCCCGTTTGTTGAACGGCACATTGGAAAACAATCATTTTATATTAACAGAAAATGATTCGGATTTTAACGACACCGGATTTATAAAAGCAGATTTATTTAAAGGAATAATCACCGGTTTTTATACCAGCGCAGATGGCAGAACGAACTATACCTTTTCAGCAAAAAAAATGTAGGCGATTTTAAAATTGAATGCGTGCAATTTTCATTTCATTAATTTGTTCGAACCTATTTTTTGAAAATTATTTATATAGTTTCGAAGTCATAAAAAAAAAGAGTGCGGCCATTTCTACTTATACTACTATTATCAATTGCTTTTCCGCATATAGCAATTTCACAAGGTGAAGGAAACATCTGGCATTTCGGCTATCATGCCGGGTTAGATTTTAACTCCGGAACACCTGTTGCCATTCCCGGATATGTAAATACTTACGAAGGTTGCGCAAGCATTTCATCTGCTGCAGGCGTATTATTATTCAGCACAGATGGTGTAACAGTATATGATACAAATGGTGGTATTATGGCAACCGGACTTTTAGGAAATAATTCGGCAACTCAATCTGCCATCATTGTACCTGACCCCGGAAATTCAAATCAATACTACATTTTTACTGTGCCGGCTGTTGGTTTGGGTGGGCTTCATTATTCAATAGTTGATATAACTTTAAATGGAGGATTAGGTGCACTAGTGGTTACTAATTCGCCGCTGGTTTCTCCCATTAGCGAAAAAGTAACAGCGGTATATGCAGCGAATGGCAGTGATGTTTGGATCATTGTGCATGTAAATAATTCTACAGAATATTATGCCTATCCGTTAACACCTGCCGGTGTGGGCACTGCCGTAATATCAGCAGCGGGCAGTGTTATAGGCGTTGGCTCTTCTTCACTTGGTTATTTGAAAGCTTCAATGAATGGTCAGCATTTAGCTATAGTTGGATATGGAAATAATGCAGCGAGCAATATTTTTGAATTCTCAGATTTTGATAATTCCACCGGAATTATTTCCAATGTGATTAATGTTCCGGTTCCAACAAATAATTTATACGGTGTAAGTTTTTCACCTGATAACTCAAAGCTTTATGTTTCGTCATTTAATTCTGCCACACATTTAATTCAATACGATTTAAATCTATCGAATTGGTGGAACTCACCTTTTATTGTTTTCAGCGGAGGCGCTTACACCATTGGTGCATTGCAGCTTGCTCCTGATGGAAAAATTTATGTGACTGAAAACAACGCCACTGCACTGAGCACCATTGATTTTCCTAATGTGGCCGGCGCAGGCTGCGGCTTTTCATTGCAATCATTTCCGGTAATAAATAATTTAGCTATCGGCCTTCCAACTTTTTTCGAACAATTTTCATTTGCTCCTACCTGCACTGTTGATTTAGGTACTGATATTCTTCATTGCGGAAACGATACCCTTTGGTTGAATGCCGGGCCGAATGGTATTAATTATTTATGGAACGATGGCAGCACCAATCAAACGCTTGCCGTTACGGCTTCGGGTGAATTCT
>JAHEZG010000344.1 GCA_023251195.1 Chitinophagaceae bacterium
GTTATCTTGATTCCATTCAATTACTCTTTGCGAGGTAATTCCCATGCCGTGTGATTTGCGATGACCACTCGATTTGCTTTTTGCCTCGCGGGCGGCTTCTCTGCCAATGCCATTGTCTTCAATTACACAAATGATGTATCCGTCTTGTTCACTGATTTCAATTTTCAGTTTTCCTTTTTCATTCTTGTGTAACAGTCCGTGCCAGATAGAATTTTCTACATAGGGTTGCAGAATGAGCGGCGGAACTTTTATTGTTTCCGTATTTAATTTTTCGTTTACATGAATAGTATATTCAAACTTATCGGCGAAGCGCATTTCTTCCATCTCAATAAAAAGTTTCAGGCACTCCAACTCACTGCTCAGTGAAATGATGGATGTGCGCGAGTTATCAAGCACCAAGCGAATGAGTCGCGAAAATTTGGTGAGATACTCCGATGCAACATCGGTGTCGTTTCGCAGAATAAAGCTATTGATGGAGTTCAGGCAATTGAAAATAAAATGCGGATTCATTTGTGCACGCAGTGCCTTCGTTTCCAGTTCTGAAATTTTCTTTTGATAGTTAGATTTTATTTTTTCTTCGCGTTTTATCAATCGAATCCTCAACCTGAAAATCAAATAAACTGTGAACGCAATCAACATCAATAATAAAATTCGGAACCACCAGGTTTGCCAGTAAGGTGGCGCAATTGAAAATTTTATTTGGCGAATATTATTGCTCCAGACTCCTTCGTTGTTTGCTCCTTTTACTTTCAGAATGTAATTACCGGGGGCAAGCGACGAAAAATTTATTTGCCTTTGGGTTGCGCTGTTGTGCCATTCCTCGTCTGCTCCTTCCAATTGGTAGGAATATGAATTCCTTTTTGGATTTGCATAATTCAGAAGGGAAAACTCAAACGATAAATTATTTTGTGTGTAGTTAAGTAAAATTTCTTTTTCTAAATCGGCTGCTGTTATTTCTTTTTCATTCACTTTCACTGAAAGAAAAACTACGGGCGATAAATTTTTCTGCACCGAAAATTCTTTTGGATAAAACCAGCCCCAGCCCTGTGCGAAGTAGTAATAAATTCTTCCGCTCGGTTGGGCAATTACATATTCAATGTTGTTGTAAGGAAGTCCATCTTGCTTGTCGAAGAGTGTAAATGTTTCAGTGGCAGTATTGAAACGGTAAATTCCATTCTCAGAGGCAAGCCAAACTATATCCTGTTCATCTAATGCAATACCGTTGCATCTGCCCGGGGCAAGCGGATTTCCGTCTGCATAATTTTTAAAACTGTTTTTTTTCGGGTTGATTGTACATAGTCCTCCATCCGTAGAAACGACAAATACATTTCCTTTTTTGTCAAGAGCCAAATCAAAAATGTGTCCTTGTCCTATGTAGGTGCTGTCGTTAATTTTTGCAGGATAGGTTTTCAGCAAATTAAAATTTTCATCGTACTCAATAACTGCATATAAAAATGCAACCCAATAATGGCCATCGGGTGCTCGTTCGATGTCGTTAATGTTTACCTGATTGCTGTCGGCAAGCGGATACTTTAATTGTTTGCGGAAAATTATTTCGTTAGTAAGCGTATTCCTTAACTCAATTCCTTTACCTCCAAACTGAAGAATCATTTGATGCGCTGCGCCTTTCACTACCATCCGCCGGTTGGTGAGTTCGAACAATCTTAAGTCGTGTGCCGTTTCGTTGAATTTTTTTTCATGCGATAAAAATTTGAACCAGGCCATACCTGAAGTGAACCAACAGTTCCCTTCATCATCCAATGTGGATCCGTAGATAAACTGATCGCCGTTGGCATTCGGTTCTGTTTGAATGTTTGAAAGAAAATTTCCTTCGCGATTATAAAAATGAATTCCGTTTCCTAACGCAGTGGGTAAAAAAAGCGTGTCGCCTGTAACTGATTCGGTAATGTTTCCGGTGTTGATGTATGGAAATTCTTTTGTAAAAAATTGATTGTGAAATCTGCTGGTTCTCGGATTGTAAGTGCACAAGCCATTCTCGAATCCGAACCAAAAAATACCATCACGGTCCTGCAGAATACTATGACATTTTCCATTAGGGATGGAACCGGAATTTGACGCATCGTGACTGAAAAACGAGAAGGAATTTTTTTCTGTATTTAGTAAACTCAGATTTTCATCAACGCTTGCGATAAAAATTTCATTCTCCGACAGAAATCCAATATCCGCGATAATATTGAACAGTCCCAAGCCTTCAGGAATCACCGGGTGATACCAGTAACTTTTTGCTTCACCGGTTTTTGTATTTAATTGCTTCACTCCGTTTCCCCAAGTACCTGAGAAAAGCTGACTGTTAAAAGGATTTTTTTTTATGACACGACAAAGAATATTGCCTTCGTTTTTATAATCATAACTCGGAAGTTTAAACTCAAAAATTCTGCTTCTATTTATTTCATAGCAAAAAAGTCCATGCCGGGTTCCGATGAAAAGCGAATCATTTCCATCGAGGAATAATGCAAATGTTTCACCCACAGAAATTCTTTTTTCATTTTCAGAAAGGAAATCGGTAATTCGGTAACGATGAAATGTGTTTTTCTTTTCATCCAACTGATAAAATCCTGAGAATAAATCACAAGAAGCAAAAACTTTTCCATCAGGCGAGCTAACAATGGAATTAATTCGCCCGCTGTGTTCATTTAAATTTCCGCCTGCGAGTTCATAATGAATAAATTTCGATGTATTGTAAAGCAACAAGTTGATTCCGTTGCTGTTTGTTCCTATCCAGATTCTACCTTTGTTGTCTTCTGAAAGTGAATTAATCTGGTTGCCGGAAATTGAATTTGTATCGCGGTAATTGTGTCGAAATGCAGTGAATTTGTAGCCGTCGAATCGGAATAAACCGTCGCTGGTTCCAACCCAGATAAAGCCGCGACTATCCTGAAGCAGGCAGTTGATTTTTTGATTCAACAACCCATCGTCTTCCGAATAATGATGAAACAGAAATTGCGAATTGATATCCTGAGAAAATAGTTGCTCAGAAAAAAATAAAAATGAAATCGCAATAAAAATTGAGAAGAAGTTTTGCTGCCACAAAAATTTCATCCGCCTAAAAAACGCAATTTCTATTTAGTGGTTGAAAGAAAATAGTATTCGGCAGTTCTGCTGAGTATTTGGATATAGAAGTAATGTATTTGAAGCAAAAAATTCGCACCCCGTTAGCCAAAGGGATAAACTCCGACACAGAGTGTGCAGAGAAATTTTTAAATCAAAAGCCTAACAGCTAATCGCTAACGGCTAATAGCTAAAAGCTAACTAACATTCTCCAGCACAATAGCCGAAGCACCGCCACCACCATTACAAATTCCGGCCACTCCGATTTTTGCATTTTTATTTTTCAGAATATTGGCAAGTGTAACAGTAATGCGTGCTCCTGAAGAACCAATCGGATGACCAAGCGAAACTGCACCGCCGTTAATATTCACAATAGAATTATCCAGTTTCAGCATCCGGTTATTGATGATGGATACAACTGAAAATGCTTCGTTGATTTCAGCGAAGTCAACATCGGCAATATTTTTTCCTGCCATCTTCAATGCTTTTGGGATTGCGATTGCGGGAGTGGTAGTGAACCAGGTTGGCGCTTGCGATGCATCAGCAAAACCGGAAATTTTCATCAGCGGTTTCAATCCTAATTCTTTTGCTTTCTCGGCGCTCATTAAAATTACTGCTGCGGCTCCGTCATTTAATTTACTTGCATTTGCAGCGGTGATGGTTCCGTCTTTTATAAATGCAGAACGGAGAGTCGGCATTTTTTCGAACTTCACTTTTTTATATTCTTCATCTTCACTCACCATTATTTTTTCTTTTCCGCTCATCACTTCCACCGGAATAATTTCATCGGCAAAAGATTTATTTGCATAAGCATTTTGCGCGCGCTTGTAAGATTCAATTGCGTAGTTGTCCTGGTCTTCGCGCGTGATGTTATATTCTTTCGCACAAATTTCTCCG